>JABFRZ010000532.1 GCA_013140785.1 Planctomycetota bacterium
GCTCTGGCCTTCGCCTTCGGCGGCGGCGGCGGCGGCGCCGATCCGCTCGAACCTCCGCCGCCGGTGAACACCGAGTTCGCGGGCGTCCTGCTGCGCGTCGGCCTCGGCGCGGAGACGCTCGCCGCGGCCGGGATCAGCGCCGAGCAGGTCCCGGCACTCGTGGCGGCGCTTCAGAGGAGCTACACCGCGGCCGCCACGGCGAGCCGCGACGAGGCCTTCATCACGGCGAAGCAAACGCACGACCGCCTGCGGCGCCTGGTCACGAGCGGCAAGGGCACGCGCGATGACGTCGTGACGCTGCGCGCGGCCGAAGCCACGCTCGCCGCCGCGACCACGCAGCGCGAGAGCTACCTCGCGGGCCTGCGCACGGCGGCGCTCGCGACCGTAACCGAGGGGCAGCGCACGCTCGTGAACCGCATTCGCGCGAACGAGTCCTGGCGGCTCCCGACGCAGTACCTGGTGAAGGACCGCAGCGAAGCCCAGTGGGTCGAGCTGCGCGACCTGCTCGCCGCGCAGCGCATCCACGCGGAGGACGCCGAGGCGGCGTTCCCGGCCGAGGCGCAGGGCCGGCTCGCCGCGATCGACGCCGAGAGCGAGATCGCGACCGCCAAGGTCAACCGCGACGCTGGCATCGCCGCCGTGCAGACCGCCTGGAACGCGGCCGCCGATTAGCGGGGCGACGCGTGCATCGGCGCTGGCGGAAGACGTGGGCGGCGCTGTGGCTGCTCGCGACTCCGTCGCCATGCACCCAGGAGCCCGAGCCGCCGCGCTGGTTTCTCACCGGCGAGGAGGTCGAGCTGGTGGATGTGCTCGACGTCTGCGCCGCGGGCCTCGGCCTCGCGCTCGACTACGACCGCGCGTTGGTTCAGGGCAAGCTCACGATCCGCTCGGAGGAGGGTTTCTCGAGCGAGGGCATGTGGGCGCTCGCGAACCGCCTGCTCCTCTCGAAGAAGCTCGCCTCGGTGCAGGCCTCGGGCGAGGAGGCACTCGGGATCGTGGCACTGGGAGAGGCGGCGAAGGTGGCGCGCATCGAGCCGGACGTTGGAGCGGCGCGCGCGGGCTTCGTGAAGGTGCTGCACACGCTGCACTACGCGGACCCAGAGAAGGTGGCCGAGCCGCTGCGCGCGCTGCTCGCAGGCGAGGGGACGCTGGTCCAGCCCATCCAGGACGCGCACCAGATCCTCCTCGCCGGGGCAAAGCCGCAGGTGCTCGAGGCGCTCGAGCTCATCCGGATGATCGACTCCCCGACGCCGCCCGCGGTCGAGGCGTTCCGCATCCGCAACTCCAGCCCCACCGCGGTCACGGCGCTGCTCGAACGCGTGACCAAGGCGATCGAACAGGTCGGGAAGTTCAAGCCGGAGGGGGTGGCGCTGGCCGAGCCCGCCTCGGGCACGATCCTCGTCGTGGCGCCCGAGCCGGAGCTTCTCTGGTGGAAGGAGCAGATCGAGCGCTTCGACCAGGTGCAGCCCGCGGTCACGCGCAACTACATCCCGCGGCGCTTCTCCATGCGTGAGACGGCGAAGCTCGTCGAGGAGATCGTGCGCGGGCCGCTGGAGGGTGCCGCGGGCTGGCGGCTGGTCGAGGACGAGCTCACCGGGACGCTCGTGGTCACCGCGACGAGCGCGCAGCACGAGGAGGTGGAGCGGCTCCTCGCGCGCCTCGAATCCTCCGAGCCCGACGCGCGCATCGCGCTGCGGGCCTTCCCGATCCGGCACCGCGACGTGGACGAGTTCCTCGGGCTCCTGGAGAGCCTGCTCAAGGGCGTGCCGCTGCCGGCGGCGAGCAATGCGGAGGGCGCGCAGAACCCCACCGCGCGGAATGCTTTGCCCGCGCCTCCCTCGATGATCGGCGGCCGGCCCAGCCCCGAGGCGAGCGACCTCTCGCTCTCGAAGGATTCCGGCACGAATCGCATCCTCGCGGTCGGGCCACCGCGCCTCCTCGACGAGCTCGCGCGTTTGATCCACGACCTCGACGTCCAGCACCCCCAAGTCCTGGTCGAGACGCTGATCGTCACGCTCTCGGACACCGAGACGCGCGACCTCGCGCTCGAGCTGCAGAAGCTCGGGACCGACGACGGCACGCTGTGGCGGCTCGCCTCGCTCTTCGGCGCGGGCGTGCCCGATGCGACCGACGGTGTCCTGCTCCCGGGCGGCGGCACGGGGCTCGAAGGCGTGATCCTCGATCCCGGCAGCTTCTCCGGCGTCCTGCGCGCGCTCGAGACCGTCAACCGCGGGCGCACGCTCCACATCCCGAAGGTGCTCGTCAACAACAACCAGACCGCGCACCTCGACTCGCTCCTGCAGCAGCCCTTCGCGACCTCGAACACCTCGACCAACCTGGCGACCATCAGCTTCGGCGGCACGCTCGACGCCGGGACCAGCATCGAGGTAACGCCGCAGATCACCGACGGCGACCAGCTCCTGGTCGAGTACCAGGTCTCGCTCTCGACCTTCGTGGGGGATTCCTCCGACCCGACCCTGCCGCCGCCGCGTCAGGAGACGAAGCTCGCGAGCCAGGCCACCGTGCCGGATGGGTACACGGTCGTCGTCGGAGGCCTCGAGGTCGAGGCGGAGACGGAGGCAGAGTCGCGCGTGCCGTTCCTCGGCGAGATCCCGCTGCTCGGGAACCTCTTCAAGAGTCAGTCGCGGACCGCCACGCGGAGCAGGTTCTTCGTGTTCCTGAGGTGCAGCGTGCTGCGCAGCGCCTCGTTCGAGGACCTGCGCTACCTCAGCGCGCCGGCGCTGGCGGCGGCGGGGATCGAGAACGACCTACCTGTGGTCGAGCCGAGGATCATCCGGTGAGGGCCTGGGTGCTCGCGCTGGCGCTGGTCGGATGCAGGGCAGCCGGAACCGGGCCGTACGAGCCCGGCAACGAGGCGAAGCGCGACACGGTGCGTGCGCAGGAACTCTCGGCCCGCGCGGCGGACCTCATCGCGACGGATGTCGCCGAGGCGGAACGCGTGCTGCGCGAGGCGCTCGGCGCCGACCTCTTCTTCGGCCCCGCCCACAACAACCTCGGCGTCGTCTACCTGAAGCAGAAGAAGCTCTACGAGGCCGCCGGCGAGTTCGAATGGGCGCGCAAGCTCATGCCCGGACACCCCGACCCGCGCATGAACCTCGCGCTCACGCTGGAACAAGCTGGGCAGACCGACGAGGCCATCGCAACGTACCGGACCGCGCTCGAGGTCTGGCCGGGGCACATCGCCACCGTGCAAGCGCTGGCGAAGCTGCACGTCGTCGGAGGGCGCGAGGCTCCAGAGCTCGCGGCGTGGCTCGACCAGATCGCGCTGCGGGGAGAAACAGAGCCGTGGCGCGCGTGGGCCCTCCGGCAGCGCGCGAGGTCCGGTCCGTAGCCCCGATCTTCTCGCGCTCGCGGCCGCGCTCTAGGATCTGCGGCACGCGCTCATGAAGCCGCACCCGCACCACCGGCGAGCGGCCCTTCTCGTCGGCGCCGTACTCCTCGCCTCGAACGCCTGCGGGCGGGGCGGGGATTGGCCGATTCCCGTGCCCCCCGCGCTCGCCGAACTCGAGCCGCGCTTCCGTGCGCGTGTGCAGGACGCGCTCCTGGAACTAGGCGCGGACCCCGCCTCGAGCACGCGTTGGCTGGCGCTCGGGATGACCTACGAGGCCAACGAGCTGTTCGCGCTGGCGATCGAGTGCTACGGCCGTGCGCTCGAGCTGGAGCCGAGCGCCAAAGCCAGGCGGTGCCAGCCCTTGGCGC
>JABFRZ010000105.1 GCA_013140785.1 Planctomycetota bacterium
AGGCCCGGCCGTGCAGCCGCTTCCAGTCGAAGGCGTGGCTCGGTGGTGCCCAGCCCGCGTCGATCTCGCTGTGGCAGCTGGCGCACTCGTTGGCCTCTGCGCGCGCACGCCGTCCTGGGGCGCGTCGATCGCGCCGCCTGCGCGACCTGCCACGAGCCGGCCCTGTGCGACCGCTGCCACGCCGAGGTGCAGCCGCTCTCGCACCGCGGCGCGTCCTTCGGCGGCACGCTCAGCACGCACTGCCTCACGTGCCACTTCCCGCTCCAGGGCGAGGGCTGCGCCACGTGCCACAAGACCACCACCAGCCACGCCTTCGGATCTCCCAAGCCTTCCTGGCACACGCCCGCGATGGACTGCCGCTCCTGCCACGGATCCAGCCTCCCCCTCAGCCATGTCGACAACGGATCGAACTGCAACTTGTGCCACCCCTGAGCGCGGTAGCGCCTCTCTGCACGTCATGCGCGCGCTCACCGTCACGCTGTTGCTCTTGCTCGGCGCCTGCGAAGGCGAGCGCGGACCGGCCGGACCTGCGGGTCCGGACGACGACCCGGATCCGCCCGCACCCACCCCGACCGCCTACGCGTTCGGCGCGGACGTGCCCGAACTGGAAGCGCACATCGAGGCGGTGAGCGGCGCGAGCGGGCCGGGCGGCGAATTCTTGCCCGGCGACACGCTGGCCTTCGAGTTCTCGCTGCGCAAGGCGAACGGCGACGCCTGGACTCTCGGGGAGATCGACGAAGGCGCAGCGCTCGTCTCCGGGCCGAGCTTCAACTACCAGCGCGTGCTGCCGGCCGCGGCGGTGCTGGCACGCGCCACGCAGGTCGGCGCAGGCCTGTTCCGGTTCCAGTTCGAGAGCGCGATCCCCGCCACCTTCCAGCCGCCCTACCACGACTCCCCCAGCTTCAACGCGAGCGCCGGCGAACTCGCCGGGCGCAACCTGCTCGACGGCACCTACACCCTCGGGATCTCGTTCGCCTGGCAGTTCACGGTCGATGGGCGTCCGTTCCAGCGCGTGGGCGAGGCCACGCACGACTTCCGGCTCGGGACCGGCGCCGGCGTGCTGAGCGCGCGCGCCGTAACCTCGGCCGAGCACTGCGACCGTTGCCACGGCGAGCTCCGGGCCCACGACGGCCGCTATCGCACGCTCGCGCTGTGCCTCCTGTGCCACACCTCGGGCGCCGAGGACGCCAACGATCCGGCCGTTGCCGGCGGCACGCCCGCCGTCACGATCGATACGCGCGTTCTGTTCCACAAGCTCCACTCCGGGCGCTTCCTGCCGTCGGTCAACGGCATCAGCACGAACGCGAACGGCAGCCGTAACTACGCCGCGCCGCCCGTGCCGCTGCGCTATGCCCGACCCGGCGGCGTGGTGCGCGACTTCTCGCACGTCGGCTTCCCCGCCATGCCGAACCGCATCCAGCCCATGCCGCGCGACATCGGTTTCTCGACTCTCACGCCCGCGCAGCAAGCCCAAGAGGACCGGCAGCGCAGCGCGCCGGCCGAGTGCGCGCTGTGCCACGGTGACCCGGACGGAGCCGGGCCGATCGCCGCTCCGGCGCAAGCCAGTTTGATCAACGTTCCCAGCCGCCGCGCGTGTGGCGCATGCCACGACGACGTGCTGTTTTCGCGTCAGTACCGCGCCAACAACCAGACGATGCCCCCGCAGCTCAACGACACCGGCTGCATCCAGTGCCACGACGCACGCTTCCCCGGGCCGCTCTCACCGATCGACGCGCACATCCACCCGCTCGACCAGAGCGACTTCGACCCGGGCCTCAACGTGAGCTTCGTGTCCTTGAGCGAGGCCGGCGCGAACGACGCCGACGGGACGATCGATCCCGGCGAGGAAGTGACACTCGAGTTCGCCCTCCAGAACGACGCGGGCGCGGCCGTGGCGCCGGGCACGCTCGACGAGCTGCACGTGGTGTTGGCAGGCCCGAACACGAACTTCCAGGTGCTGTACGACGCGGCCGTGCCGCGCGCACTGGTCACGGGCGTGCCGCCGTTCCAGCTCACGCTGCCCGAGCGCGTGCAGCTCGAGCACGTGGGCGACTCGAGCGGCGCGCTGGACGTTTTCCAGAGCACGCGCTTTCCCCACCGTCTGGCCACGGGCGTGGCGACCGAAGTACTCGTGCGCACCGGCACGACGGGCGGCGCGACCCGCCTGCGCCGCCCGGCCGCCGCGCGCGCGAATTTCATCGACGTGGTGCTGGTTGCGGACTTCGCGCGCGGCGACACGCTCGTGATCGACGACGGCGTGCCCGGCGCCGAGGAGTACCTGCGTGTACAGCTCGTGGACGGGCGGCGTCTGTGGTTCTCGGCCCCGAACCAGCCGGACGCCCCGGCCGGGCTACGCTTTCCACACCTCAACGGGGCCAGCGTGCTCGAGGTGCAAACCAGCCCGCGCTCGGCGCCCGCGCAGTATTCCCTCGACGCCGCCAGCGGAACGATCACCGAGCTGACCGAGTTCGGTGCGAGTGCCGCGGTGCTGGTCAGCTACACCACCGACTTCGTCGTCCCGTCGGTCTATCCAGAGGCCGCGAACGGCTCGCCCGACCTCGGCGATCTCCAGGGCAAGTGGAGCGCGCGCGCGCTCGTGTCCGGGACCTACGTGGCCTCGCTGGGGGTCGCCAAGGATTTCGACTACCGCTTCGGCAACGCCACGACGCGCTACCGCGCGAGCTCACCCGCCGCGACGCGCTCGTTCCTGGTGGGCGACGCGTTCGAACCCGAGCCCTACACGCGCATCCCCGACGGTGCGAGCTGCGAGGCTTGCCACCAGGAGCTCGCCTACCACGGCGGCACCTACCGCGGCTTCGAGACCTGCATCCTGTGCCACGGCGCCTCGGGCACCGAGGACCTGCCGCGTTACGTGGCCGCGAACGCGCCGGAGACGCGCGGGCTGTCGGTCGAGTTTCGGAACCTGCTGCACCGCATCCACCGCGGAGTCCAGCTCAGCGACGAGAGCTATCAGGTGGCGATACCGGGGCCTGCACCCTATCCGGACAACTTCCGGTTGGCCGAGTACCACGGCTTCTCGAGCCTACCCTCGTTCCCGGACCGCACGCTCGACTGCGCGCGCTGCCACGGCGCGGGCAATCTGGCGGCGCTGCTCCCGGACGAGCGCGCTCACCCGAGCGCGGAGTTCCTGCCGCTCCAGATCTGGCGCCCGGTGTGCACCGGCTGCCACGACGACGAGCCCGCGCGCGCGCACGTCGACTCGAACACCGCCCCGGACGGAGCCGAAGCCTGCGCCATCTGCCATGCCCCGGGCGAGTTCGCGGACGTGCTGAGTTCCCACGCCGCGCGCGCGGAGCCGCGCTGATTCGCGCCCGCACAGTGTGCCTCACTTCCTCGGACGACGACTTCCAAAGAAACAGCCGCCTGGTTCTTCCCTGACCAGGCCCGCCTCCGGCGGGTTAGAGGCTCAGAGCGTGTCGGAAAAAGCGCGTTGCGAGGCGAAGCGGGCGGGGCGGAGGCGAGGAAGGCGACAGCGAGGCGGCGCAGGCGGCCTCTGTGGCCGCCGAGCACGTCTCGCCGAGCCTGACGAAGCATCCGCCCCGCCCGCGAAGCCGCAGTAGCGGTTTTTCCGACACGCTCCTAGCGCTGGCTGACGCCCGCAACCCAAGTCTTTGATCGGCGTCCGTCCCCGGGTAGTACGGCAGTTGTCACACAACCTCTGCCCGAGGACGGCGCCATGGAACGATTCGTAACTCGTTA
>JABFRZ010000586.1 GCA_013140785.1 Planctomycetota bacterium
GCTCGTGGGCTACGGCTGTCTGCTCGTGCGCGCGTTCCTGCGCCGGCGCTGGTATCGCGCCGCGGGCGTCTTGAGCGCGGACGACCTCGCCGCCGTGCACGCAGCGCTGGCGGCGGCCGAGCGCCGCACGGTGGGCGAGATCCTGCCGGTCGTGCTCGAGCGCTCCGATCGCCATCCGGGTGCCGCCTGGCTGGCTGCCCTCACCTGCATGCTGATCGGCTCGGTCGGACTCGCGCCGTGGCTCGCCTGGAACCAGCCGGCGCTCGTGCTCGCGACCCAGCTCGCGCTCGGCGCGCTCGGCTACGCGAGTGCGCGGCTCCTGCCCGACTTCCTGCGCGCCTTCGTGAGCGAGGCGCGCGCCGAGGAGATGGCCGAGGAGCAAGCCGTGCAGGAATTCCATCGCTACGAGCTCGCGCGCACGGAGGCGCGCACGGGCGTGCTCCTGTTCGTGAGCCTGCTCGAACGACGCGCGCTCGTCTTGGCCGACCAGGGCATCCACGCGCGCGTCGCGCCGGAGCAATGGCAACGCACGAACGAGCTCGTGCTGGCCGGCCTGCGGCGCGGGTCGCTGAAGGAGGGCTTGCTGGCGGGCATCGCCAGCGCGGGCGAGGTGCTCGCGCAGCACTTCCCGGTCGCGGACGGCGACCGCAACGAGGTCCCGGATCGCGTGGTCGTGCGGCGGGAGTGATCTCCTGCGTCTCCCGCGCAATGACGGGGACGGAGTGACAGGATGAACGGGAGGGCCTAGAGCACGTCCTAATACCCAGCGAGCCCCGTGGGTGCTCCGAGGCCGCGCCCGCTAGGCGCGGCGACGACGCGTATTCGCAGCGATACTCGGAGGAGCCGCAACGACGCGGGCGCGAGCCACGGGGCGGCCACGGGGCTCGCTGGGTATTAGGACGTGCTCTTAGCGCGCGATACGTCCGCGGCGTCCTGAGCCACGGCAAGCCGAGCGCCCTTGCGGTTCGGCTGCGCCTTTTCGAAGCGCTCCTCGCGTCCCGCACAGCCGGACCGGTCGAGCCAACCCCGCGGCGGAGCCGGGTCCCCTGGTCGAGCGCGGTCGAGCGCGGTCGAGCAATCGAGCGCGACTGAGCTACCCCCTAACCCCCTACCATCGACTCACGCCTCAGCGCTCTGCCCCGGCGTCCACGCGCCCGGCCAGCTCACGCAAGAGCTCGCGCTGACGCGGGCTCAAACTCTTCGGCAGAACCAAACGCACGACCGCATTCAGATCGCCGCGCTTCTCCTCGGCCTCCGCCAGGCCCTGACCGCGCAGGCGCAAGCGCGTCCCGGCCGGGGTCTCGGGCGGAACGGTCACGGTCGCGACACCCAGCGGAGTGCGCAGCTCGACCTTGGCGCCGAGCAGCGCGTCCCAGGGCGCCACCTCGAGGTCGGTCTCCAGATCGCTGCCGTTCACGCGGTAGCTTCCGTCCGAGACGATGCGCAGCGTGAGGTAGAGGTCGCCGCTCGGGCCACCCTCGCCGGGCTCGCCCAGGCCCTTCAGGCGCAGCTCGAGCCCGTCGCGCACACCCGCGGGGATCGTGAGCTCGACGCGCTGCTCGGTGCGCACCGCGCCCACGCCGCCGCAGGTCGGGCAGACGTGCTGCCCCACGAACCCGGCCTCGCCGCAGCGCGGGCAAGGCGTCGTGGCCGGAACCGTGAAGCTCGATTTCCCGCGCTGGATCGCCTGCGTGGCGGTGAGCGCGAGCTCGGCGTGCACGTCGGCGCCGCGCTCGCGGAAGGCTCCGTGGCCGTCCTTCCCTTCCGCGAAGTCGTGGCGCATCTGGTCGCCGAAGAGCCCCGCGAAGAAGTCCGAGAAGCCCCCGCGCCCGCCGAAGGCGCGCTCGAACTCCTCGCGGCTCATGGTGCGCTCGCCGCGCGGCGGCGTGAACTCCTGGCCCTGCTTCCAGTGCTCGCCGAAACGGTCGTACTTGGCGCGCTTCTCCGGGTCGGAGAGCACCTCGTAGGCCTCGCTGATGCGCTTGAAGGTCAGCTCCGCCTGCGCGCGCTTCTCCTCGGGCTGGCGGTCGGGATGCCACTTCAGGGCCAGCTTGCGGTAGGCCTTCTTGACCTCCTCCGGCTTGGCGTCGCGCGCGACGCCCAACGATTCGTAGTAGTCCTGGAACTTCACAGCTCGGCTGATTCTAAGCAGAGAGCGCGTCCGGACGGAGGTCCGAGGCTCAGCGTTCCTGTCTGGCAACGGCTTCGGCCGCTGCTCGCACCAGCGGGTGCGCGTCGCGGCGCAGCTCCTCCAGCGGAACCGCCGCGCGCAGCACGGGCTCCCGACGCGCGACCTCGGCCGCGTAGCGGCGCGCCCACCAGCGCGGGTGACGGGCCAGGGCCGCGAGCTCGGCCACGACCGCGGGCTCGGCGGCGGAGACGAAGCGGCGCTCGAGCTTCCAGAGCGCGTCGGTTACCTCGTGCTCGGCCAACAGCAGCGCGCGCAGCTCGGTCGGGTCGCTGACCTCGAGGTGCGCGAGCTCGAGCAGCGCCGCACCCGCGTCCGTCTCGAACAAGTGCCGCACGAGCCCGGGCGCCGGAACCCCCACGAGCAGCGGGCGATAGGCCGAGAAGTTCGCGCCGCGCTCGAGCGAGCGGTGCTCGAACTCGCCCAGCACGTTGCCGACCGCTGCGCGCAGCGCGCGGTCCTCGGACTCGAGCAGCGGCACGAGCGCGCGAATGACGTGCTCGGGCGGGATCGGCAGGGCCTGGATCACGAAGCCGGCGAGCATGGCTTCGCGCGTGTCGGTCGCGGTTTGCAGCAACAGGAAGAGCTGCAACACGAGGCGCTCGTGCGCGTTGCCGGCCTGCGCGCGCAAGGCCTCGAGCGCGCGGCGCTGGCCCACTTCGTCCTTCGCATCGAGCACGCCCAGGATCCCGGCCCGCAAGAGCGGATCGGAGCGCGGAATGAGGTCCTTCTCGGCCTGCTGCGCATGCGCGGCCAGCCCCAGGGTCAGGACCACCAGCGGGAGAAATCGAGTCGGGATCATGGTCGTTCCTTAGTGTGCTAGGGCTGCGCCAGGGTGCGCTAGGGCTGCGCTCAGCGGCTCACGCGCGCTTCGAGGTTCAGCAGGATGAAATCGCGCACCTGGCCGAAGTCGTCCACGATGAAGTGGTGGGCCCCGGCACCCCAGAAGATCGTCTCGACGTTCAGCCCCGTGGGCGCGGGGAAGGAGGCGCTGACCGGGCCGCCGTCGAGAAAGAAGTCGGCCAGCGAGCCGACCTGGTAGTGGTTGGCGTGGTAGCCGCTCGCGGGCGGCTTGCGCGTCTCCTGGTCCAGATCGATGTCCGAGTCGTTCTGGACGCCGTCCACGTAGGACGTGAAGTCGATCGCGAAGGTCCCGATCGTGGCGCGGAAGGCCTCCAGCCGCTCGCACAGATCGTGGGTCGAGCCGCCGCCGTGGCTGTAGCCGAAGACGGCCAGCTCGCTCACCGCTCGATGCTGGATCGCATTGACCACCTCGGTGTAGACCGGGCCCGAGCCGTCGGCCGTGACCGTGTCCTCGTCGCGCATGAGCACGTCCCAGCCGCGCTCGTAGAGCTCGCGCGCCACCACGAAGGTGCCGTGGTTCGGATCCAGTGGAACGCTCGGCGTCTGGCCTTCGCCGCCCAGCGCCACGACCAGCCCCTGGAATGCGTGGAAAACGAGCCGGCCGAAGCGCGCGTCGGGCGCGAGCGCGCGCAGCTCGAGCGCGGCCAGGCCCGGGGCAGCGCTCGGC
>JABFRZ010000463.1 GCA_013140785.1 Planctomycetota bacterium
GGGTGGTACCGCTCCACGCTCCCGGCCACGGTGCTGGGCGTGACCGGCTCCTCGGGCAAGACCACCACCAAGAACATCCTGCGCGCGCTGTTCGCGCCGCACTTCCCGGTGGTGGCCTCGCCGAGTTCGTTCAACAACGACATCGGCGTGCCGCACACGCTGTGTCTCGCGGACGAGGCCACGCGCCTGATCGTGGTCGAGATGGGCACCAACCACCCCGGCGAGATCGCGGCCCTGTGCCGCATCGCGCGTCCGGAGATCGGCATCATCACGAACGTCGGCGCCGCGCACCTCGCGGGGCTCGGCTCGCTGGAGGGCGTCGCGCGCGAGAAGGGCGCGCTGGCCGAGGCCCTGCCGCGCGACGGCCTGTGCGTGCTCAACGCGGCTTCGCGCCACAGGAGCGAGCTGGTCGGGCGCACGCGCGCGCGCGTGCTCAGCTTCAGCGTCGAGGGCAGCGGCAGCGAGCGCGGCGACCTGGATGCGCGCGCGCTGTACTTCCACTCCGGCGGCACGACCTTCAAGCTCGACGGCCTCGGCCTGTGCGGGCACGAGGTCACCTCGCCGCTGCTCGGCACGCACAACGTGGAGAACCTGCTGGCGGCCCTGTGCGCGGCGGCCGGCCTGGGGCTCGACCTCGCGCGCCTCTTGCCCGCCGTCTCGTCCCTGCGCCCGGCGCACGCGCGCATGGAGCGCATCGATCTGCCCGGCTTGACGCTGTTCGACGATTGCTACAACGCCAACCCGCAGTCGTTGCGCGCGGCCGTGCGCGTGCTCGCGGGGCTGCACGGCTTCGGCCGGCGCGTGCTGGTGATGGGCGACATGCTCGAGCTGGGCGAGCGCTCGGCCGAGCTGCACTATGAAATCGGCTGGGAAATCGGACGCGACGCCGGGCGCGCGGGCGTGGACGCGCTCGTGCTGGTCGGTACCTACGCCAAGGCGGCTGCTTCGGGCGCGCTCGAGGGCGGCCTCGCGGCCGACGCGGTGGTGCACTTCGCGACCACCGAGGAGGCCGTGCGCGGCGCGACCGAGCTGGTGCGCGCGGGCGACGTGGTGCTGGTCAAGGGCAGCCGCGGGATGGCGCTCGAACGCGTGGTCGAGGCTCTCAAGACACGCTGGTCTCCTTCCGCGAGCGGCGCAGCGAGCGGCGCCGCGGCCGAGTGACGTGCTGTACGCCTTGCTGCATGAATGGGCGGACCTGCGTCTCTTCGGCTACATCTCGTTCCGCATGGCGATGGCCGCGCTCACGGCCTTCTTGCTCTCGCTGTGGTGGGGCAAGCACATGATCGCCTGGCTGGCGCGGCACCGCATCCGCGAGGACGTCTCCAAGGCGCCTCACGAGGAGCTGGTCAAGATGGCGCAGAAGGCCGGCAAGGGCGAGATCCCGACCATGGGCGGGCTGTTCCTGGTGGCGGCCTTGATCGCCTCGGTCGTCTTGTGGGCGCGGCTCGACAACTTGCAGGTGCTGCTGGCGGTGCTCTTGATCGTGGGCCTGGCGGCGGTGGGCTTCCTGGACGACTACAAGAAGCTCGTCATCCCCGGCTGCAAGGGCCTGAGCTCGCGCGCAAAGATGGTCGGGCTTTCGAGCGTCTCGCTGGCGGTGCTCTTGATCCTGTGCTGGTACGCGAAGACCACCGGGCGCGCCTCGCTGCTCGACCTGTACGCGCCATTCCAGAAGGGCGCGGCCTTGCCGCTGGCGGCCTGGGGCGTGCTCGGGATCGTCGTGTTCGTGCTGTTCGAGTGGGTCGTGATCGTGGGGACCTCGAACGCGGTCAACATCGTGGACGGCATGGACGGCTTGGCCGCGGGCTGCACGATCATCTCGGCCGGCGCGCTGCTGGTCCTGTGCTACGTCACCGGGCGCTCCGACTGGACCGCGTACCTCGGGCTGCCGTACGTGCCCAACGCGGCCGAGATGGCGGTGCTGGGCGCGGCGCTGTGCGGCGCGACGATGGGCTTCCTCTGGTACAACGCCTACCCGGCCCAGATTTTCATGGGTGACTCGGGCGCGCTGCCGCTCGGCGGGGCGCTGGCGTGGCTGGCGGTGGTCTCGAAGCAGGAGCTCGTGCTGCCACTCGCGTGCAGCGTGTTCGTGCTCGATCTCGCGACCAGCTTCCTGCAGACCTTCTGGTTCAAGCGCACGCGCCGGCGCCTTTTCACGATGGCGCCGATCCACCACGGCCTGCAGCGCTACGGCGGCGTGTTCGTGGCGCGCGAGCAGGGCTGGCACGAGGTCAAGGTCGTGGTGCGCTTCTGGATCGTGGCCGCTTGCGGCGCTACCGCCAGCCTGGCGCTCCTGAAGCTGAGATAGCCATGCAGCCGCGCGCCAGGACCGCCGTCGCGAAGGGACCGGCCCCGAGGGGCGCCGGCGAGCAGCTCACCATCACCGGCTTCCTCGACAACCTCGCGCGCAAGGCCGAGGTCCACGACCCGATGCGCCCGGCCACGCGCCTGTTCGTGGTGGTGCTGGCGCTGTCCCTGCTCGGCTTCCTGATGCAGGCGGCCTTCGTGGCCACGACCCACGCACCCCGGGAGTTCGTGAGTGAGCTGCGCGGCCAGGCCATGCTGCGGGTGCTCTCGGTGGGCGTGATGCTGCTGGCCTTCCGCCTCGGGCCGGCCGGCCTGCGCCGGTTCCTGCCGCACCTGGTGGTGCTGTCGGCCGTCCTGCTGGTGCTCGTGTTCGTCGAGCCCTTCCGCGCGGCCCGCAACGGTGCCTTCCGCTGGGTCGAGTTCCCGCTCGGCGCGCGCCTCACCTTCCAGCCCTCGGAGCTGGCGCGCATCGTGGTCGTCCTGTGGGTGGCCGACCGCTGCGTGAAGCTCGGCTCGCGCGTGCACGACCTGCGGCGCGGGGTCATGCCGATGCTGATGCTGGCCCTGGTCTTCTTCCTGCTGGTGTTGGTGGAGACCGATCTCGGCGGCTCGATGCTGCTCCTGATCTGCGCGCTCTCGACCATGTGGGTGGGGGGTGCGCGCATGCTGCCCGTGGGGGCCTCGCTGGTCGCGATCGGCGGGGGCGCCATCACCGCCGCCGGCCTGTTCGTGCCCTACATGCGCAACCGCATCGCCATGTGGTTTGGGCAGGTGGACAACGGCCAGGTCTCGGGCACGCTAAAGGCGCTCTCCTCCGGCGACCTGTTCGGCGTGGGCTACGGGCAGGGCGGCTTCCGCAACGACGGCGTGCCCTACCTCGAGTCCGACTACGTCTTCGCGCTGGTGGGCGAGGAGCTGGGCGTGGTGGGCATGTGGATCGTGCTCGCCCTCTGGCTCGCCTTCTTGTGGTACGCCCTGCGGCTGGTGCTCTCGCTGCGCGAGCGCTACGAGGCGCTCGCGAGTTTCGGCCTCTTGCTCTCCGTCGCTCTACAAGCGATGGTGCACGTCCAGGTCGTCTCCGGGCTGGCACCGCCGAAAGGGATGACGCTGCCGTTCCTGTCCGACGGCGGCACTTCTTTGATCGTGTCTTCCTTCGCCGTGGGGCTGGCCCTGGGGGCCGCTCGCAAAACCCACGAGGAGCTCTACCCATGCACTCCATCGAACGCTACGGCATAGTCGCGCTGCTCTTCCTCGTCGTCACCGTGGTCGCCGTCCTGATGTGGGACGGGAACGACGGGAACAACAAGGAGAAGAGCACGGGAGCGGCTGGCTCCGAGCCGGTTGCGGCCGCCCCGCTCGCTCCGGCTGCGTCCGTCCCGCGCGCTGCAGACGCCGAGAGCGCGCGGCGCAG
>JABFRZ010000186.1 GCA_013140785.1 Planctomycetota bacterium
GGGCGAGGGCCGAGGCCTCGGCCCTCGCCCCGCGCGCCTGGTGGCCGCGGCTCGCGGAGGAGCGCAAGCTCTACGCCGCGGGCCGCGCGCTCGGAGACTAGCCTCACTGGAATCGGTGCAAGCCCTGCAATCCCTGTTGCGACGCCCGGCTGCCCTGGCCGCGCTCTTGTTCGCGCTCACGCTCGCGCTGTACTGGCGCACGAGCACGTTCGAGTTCGTCAACTACGACGACGACACCTACGTGACGGACAACGAGCACGTGCGCGCGGGCCTCTCCGCCGCGGGGACGCGCTGGGCCTTCACGACCGGCCACGCGGCCAACTGGCACCCGCTCACCTGGCTCTCGCACCAGCTCGACGCCGAGCTCTTCGGGCTCGACGCCGGCGCCCATCACCGCACCAACGCGCTCTGGCACGCGCTCAACGCGGCGCTGCTCTTCCTCGCGCTGCGCGCGCTCACCGGCGCGCCTGGACGCAGCGCGCTGGTCGCGGCGCTGTTCGCCTGGCACCCGCTGCGAGTCGAGTCGGTGGCCTGGGTGGCCGAGCGCAAGGACCTGCTCTCGGCCGCCTGCTCGTTCGCCGCCTTGTGGGCCTACGCACGCTACGTGCGTCACGGCGGGGCCCAGCGTGTCGGCGGCGCCGCGCGCTATTTGCTGTCGCTGTCCTTCTTCGCGCTCGGGCTGCTCGCGAAGCCCATGGGCGTGACGCTGCCGTTCGTGCTGCTCTTGCTCGACGCCTGGCCGCTCGCACGCCGGGCGCAGCCGGGCGCACCTTCGCGCACGCGCCTCGTGCTGGAGAAGCTGCCCTTCCTGGTGCTCGCGACCTCCTCGGCGGTGGTCACGGTGCTCGTGCAGCATGCGGGCGGAGCCGTGAACGAGCTCGCCCAGCTCGATCTCGACGCGCGCCTCGCCAACGCATTCCACGCCTACGGCCTGTACGCCTGGAAGAGCGTGTGGCCGTCAGGGCTCAGCGCCTTCCACCTGCACTCGGCCTATGCGCAGCCTGGGCGTGGCCCGTGGGACCCGGGGGTGATCCTCGCGCTGCTCTTCGTGCTGGTCACGAGCGCAGTCCTGGTGCGCACCCGGCGCAGCGCGCCGTACGCGTGGGTCGGCTGGTCGTGGTTCCTCGGCACGCTCGTGCCCGTGCTCGGGCTCGTGCAGGTCGGCTGGCAGGGCTGGGCCGAGCGCTACAGCTACGTGCCCTCGATCGGGCTCGCGCTGGCGCTCGTGTGGGCAAGCCACACGCTCCTCCTCCGCACGCCGCGCGCGCGCGCCGCGGCCGGGGTCCTGGCCGGGCTCGCGTTGGCCGGTTTGGCCGCGGCCAGCACCGTGCAGCTCGGCGCGTGGCAGAGCAGCCGCACGCTGTTCGAGCGCGCCCTGGCGGTGGAGGAGGCCAACTTCGTGGCCCACAACAACCTGGCCGAGGCGCTCGAGCAGGCAGGTGACCTGCCCGGCGCGCGCCGCCACTACGCGCGCGCGCTCGCGCTGCACCCGGGCATGCCGCCGGTGCGCGCGAACCTGGCGCGCGTGCTGCGTTCTCAGGGCGAGTTCGCGGCGGCGCGGGCCGAGCTCGAGCGCGCGCTCGCGGACGACCCCGACCTGGCCCAAGCGCAGGCCGAGCTCGGCACGCTCCTGGCCGGGCTGGGCGAGGACGAAAAGGCCCTGGTCCATCTGCGGCGCGCGCGCACGCTCCTCCCTGCCGACACGACGGTCGCGAACGTGCTCGCATGGCTGCTGGCGACGAGCGCCACGCACGCGGCCGCGGAGGAGGCGCTGGCGTTGGCCGAGCTCCTGTGTGCGGCGCCCGCTGTGCTGCCCGGCACGCTCGAGACCCGCGCCGCCGCGCTGGCGCGTCTCGGACGCTTCGCCGAGGCCGTCGAATGGCAGACGCGCGCCCTGGCGCTCGCGCCGCCGTCCGCGCGCGCGTCCGAGCGCCTCGAGCTCTACCGCGCTGGGCGACCGTTCACGAGAAGCCCCTGACGTCCAACTCCGCGCCCCTCGCGGCCGTAGCTCCGCCGCCGTTCGGAGCCGAGAACGAGGCGAAGCCCGGGACCCGCATCGCTATCCTCTTCGTGCTCCCGCCTCGAGCTCCGTGCATGCGCGCAACCTCCCAATTCCTGCGGCTCTTGCTGGTCGCCGCGCTCTCGGCGGCTTGCACGCCCAAGCCGGACGGGCCGAACATCCTGCTGATCACGCTCGACACGACGCGCCGCGACCACCTCGGGATGTACGGGTATCCGCTCCCGACCTCGCCCAACCTCGATCGCCTGGCAGAGGACTCGCTCGTGTACACGAACGCCTACGCGGTCTCGAGCTGGACCCTGCCCACGCACGCCTCGATGTTCACGGGCAAGCTCCCGAGCGCGCACGGCGCCAACTACGACCCGGAGGGACCGCTGCGGCTGGGCGCGGCCATCGGTGCACAGTACAGCCACTACCGCGCGCGCCCGATCGCCGAGAACGAGGTCACGCTGGCGCAACTCCTCAGCGCTCACGGCTACGCGACCGGCGGGATCATCGCCGGGCCCTGGATGATGGAGGTCTTCCGGCTCGGCAAGGGCTTCGAGCACTACGACGACGACGGTGTGACCGCGCTGAACGGGCGGCCGGCCGAGGACGTGACCGCGCGCGCGATCGAGTACGTGGACGAGCACCGGGACGAGCCCTTCTTCCTGTTCCTCAACTACTACGACCCGCACAGCCCCACGTGGCAGGACGCCCCGCTCGACGCGCAGGGCAACCCGAGTGGGCCGCCCAAGCCGCTCCACGATTGGCGGCCCGTCGTCCCGTCGGGCTTGGACCCCGCCAAGGTGGACGGGCTCGGCTTCGGCAAGATCTGCTACGACGCCGAGATCCGCTACATGGACGGCGCGATCGGCGAGTTGATGGAGCACCTGAAGCAGAGCGGCCTGTACGAGGACACCTGGATCTTCGTGCTGGCCGATCACGGCGACCTGCTCGGCGATCCCGTGCTGGGCGAGACGGGGCTGTGGGGTCATGGCGACTCGCTCACGGAGCCCGAGATCCACATCCCCTTCTTCGTGAAGGAGCCCGGAGCGCGCGGACGCAAGGGCCAGGACGCGAGCCCGGTGCAGCAGACGGACATCCTGCCCACGATCCTTGCGCGGCTAGGGATCGCGCTGCCGCCCAACGTCCAGGGCACGCCTCTCGGCGGCAAGCACCTGATCGTGGCCGAGCTCCACAAGCTGCCGATGATGAACCGCGTGCACGGCCCGAATCCGAAGGACTGGCGTCACCTCGGCGACTGGCGCGCCATCGTGGACGGCGCGGACAAGTTCGGCTGGAGCAGCAACGGCACGCACTACCTGATCGACCTCGCGCAGGATCCCGGGGAGCGCGTGAATGCCCTCGGTCGAAAGGCGGAACGAGCGCAGCGCCTCGAGCAGCTCCTCGGCGACTACCTCGGCAGCCTGCCGGCGCCCGGCTCGGTCGGCGAGGTCGAGCAGCCCGGGGCCGAGGATGCCGAGAGGCTGAAGGGCCTGGGTTATCTCGGCGACGACAACTAGTCTCGGCATCGTGGACGCCCCGCCGCGCCCGCGCGCCTGGATCGTCGCGCTGCTCCTGTTCGGCGCCGCCCTCGCGCTCTACGCGCGCACGGCGAGCTTCGACTTCGTCGCGTACGACGACCCGGCCTACGTGCGCGACAACCCGCACCTCGCACAGGGCTCAGGCCCTGTGCGAGGTGCGGGTTG
>JABFRZ010000415.1 GCA_013140785.1 Planctomycetota bacterium
GAGGCCGAAGACCTCCAGCGCCCGCAGCGGCTGCTTGACCTCGGCCAGACGCCCGACCACGCCCACCACGAAGTCCTCGGCGCGCGCCTCCAGCAGGCCGCGCAGCGCCAGGGCCGCGGGCGAGCGCGTCTCGCGCGCGAGCGAGAGCAACGGCCCGAGCTCGATCCCGGGCTGGATCACGACCAGCTTCTCCTCGCCGGCGACGCCCAGGCGCACGAGGTCGTCGGCGGTCGCGTGCGAGACGGCCACGAGCCGGTCCGTGCGGACCGCCAGGCGCCGCTCGGTCGCCACCAGACGGGCCGAGACGACGGCCGGGAAATACCCCTCCAGCACGTGGCCGTGGAAGGTGTGCACACGCGCGGTGCGCTCGAAGGCCTTGCCCGAGAGGGCCGCCCGGCCCAGCGCACCGGCCTTGGAGGCGTGAGTGTGCACGACCTCGGGCGCGAAGGCCGTGAGCTCGCGTCGCAGCGCGCGCGCGACGAACAGGTCGCGGAGCGAGAAGCCGCGCTGCAGACCATTCACCCGCACCACGTCCAAGCCGCGCGCGCGCAGCTCGGGAAACAGGTCGCCCTCGCCCGGCTCCGCATGGCCCGCGAACAGACGCAAGCTGTGCCCGCGCGCCGCGAGCAAGGGATCCGAGGCCAGCGCCTGGCGCGCCGGGCCGCCGAGATTCAGGCGCGTGAGCACGCGGGCGATACGCATCACACGCCTCCGCTGGGCGAACCGGCACCGTAGCGCGCACGATGGCGCGCGCGCGGCCAGAGGCTCAGAGCCGGAACAGCAGCAGGTGATAGGCGACCAGGCACGTGTAAGTCCCGGCCGCCGTCCACAGGCCGATCTTCGCCAGGTGAAAGTTCTTGTGGACGGCGAGCACGATCAGGGCCAGGCCGATCAGGATCGACTTCACGAACACGAAGTTCCAGCGCCCGGTGGTCAGGAGCAGTTTCGCCACGGGATTGAGCTCGACCCCGCCGGCCTGCAGGTGCACCAGGGTGAAGAAGCTGTCGCCGACGTTCATCAACGCGACCCACAGGACCAGCAGAAACAGGCGCCGGCCGTAGACATCCACGAAGCTGCCCTCGCGTTCCGCGTCGCGTCGCAGCACCTGGCGCCGCCCGCCCCACAGGGTGTAGCGCGAGAAGCGCGGGGTCGGAGCCCGGCGCCGGTCCGGTCCGCGGTAGGCGAAGTCGGGCGGCAGACTCTGCTGCTCGGTCTCTTGCTGGGGCCTCGTCTCCAACTGCGGTCGTCCTCGGGCTGTGCCCTATCGACCCCACGCCGGGGTGCCGAACGAGACCAATCCCGCTACTCCTCGTCCCCGCGCAGGCGCGCGAGCACCGAAAAGTCTTCCAGGGTCGAGGTGTCCTGGCGCACCTCGCGTCCGGCGGCGATGTCGCGCAGGAGGCGCCGCATGATCTTGCCGCTGCGCGTCTTCGGCAGGGCCTCGGCGAAGCGCACCTCCGCCGGGCGCGCCAGCTTCCCGATCTCCTTCGCCACGTGCTCCTTCAGGAGCTCGGCCAGCGCGGGGCTCGCGCTGTGCCCGGGCCCGATCGTGACGAAGGCACACAGGGCCTCGCCGCTGATCTCGTCCGGGCGACCCACGACCGCGGCCTCGACCACGGCCGCATGGCTGACCAGCGCGCTCTCGATCTCCATGGTCGAGAGGCGGTGCCCGGCCACATTGAGCACGTCGTCCACGCGCCCCATGATCCAGAAGCAGCCGTCCTGGTCCTTGCGCGCGCCGTCGCCCGTGAAGTAGTAGCGCCCGCCGAACTTCGACCAATAGGTCTCGACGTAGCGCGCGTCGTCGCCGTGGATGCCGCGCAGCATGGCGGGCCAGGGCTTGCGCAACACCAGGTAGCCGCCCTGGTTCACACCCACCTCGTTGCCGTGCTCGTCCACCACGGCCGCGTCCACGCCGAAGAAGGGCCGCGTGGCCGAGCCCGGCTTGGCGGCCGTGATGCCCGGCAGCGGCGTGATCTGGATCGAGCCAGTCTCGGTCTGCCACCAGGTGTCCACGATCGGGCAGCGCGACTCGCCCACCACTTCGCGGTACCACATCCAGGCCTCGGGATTGATCGGCTCGCCGACCGTGCCGAGCAGGCGCAGCGACGAACGGTCGAAGCGCGTGACGTGCTCGTCGCCCCAACGCATGAACGAGCGGATGGCGGTGGGCGCGGTGTAGAGCACGCTGACCTTGTGCTTCGCCACCAGCTCCCAGAAACGACCGGGATGCGGGGTGTTGGGCGCGCCCTCGTACAGGAGCACGCTGGCGCCGTTCGCGAGCGGCCCGTAGATCACGTAGCTGTGCCCGGTGACCCAGCCCACGTCGGCCGTGCACCAATACAAGTCGTCGTCGCGGAGGTCGAAGACGAAGCGTGCGCTCAGGTAGGCGCCCACGAGGTAGCCGCCGGTCGTGTGGCGGATGCCCTTGGGCTTGCCGGTCGAGCCCGAGGTGTACAGGAGGAACAGGGTGTCCTCGCTGTCCATGGGCTCGGGCGGACACTCCGGACTCGCCTGGGCGGCCAACTCGTCGAGCCACACGTCGCGACCGTCCTTCCACTCGATCAAGTTCCCGCCCCGGCGCACGACGAAGACCGTGTGCACGCCCGCCAGGCCCGCCAGCGCCTCGTCCACCACCGGCTTGAGCGGCAACACCTTGCCTCGCCGCCAGCCGCCGTCGGCCGTGATCACCGCCGTGCAGCCGCCGTCCTCCACGCGGTCGCGAATCGATTGGGCGCTGAAGCCGCCGAAGATCACCGAATGCACCGCGCCGATGCGCGCGCAGGCGAGCACCGCGATCACGAGCTCGGGGATCATCGGCATGTAGAGCGCCACGCGCTCGCCCTTCTTCACGCCGCGCGCCTTCAGGACGTTGGCGTAGCGACACACCGCCGCGTGGAGCTCGGCATAGGTGTAGCGCACGACCTCGCCCGGCTCGCCCTCCCACACCAACGCGAACTTGTCGCGCCGGTGCGTGGTGAGGTGCTGGTCGAGGCACACGTAGGACGCGTTCGTGCGCCCGCCGACGAACCACTTCGCGAAGGGCTTCGCGCTCCAGTCGAGCACGCGCTCGAAGGGCTTCAGCCAGGGCAGCTCGCGCGCGACCCGGCCCCAGAAGACCTCGGGCTGCTCGAGCGACTCGCGGTACAGGCGCTCGTACTCGGCCGGGTCCGAGATCCGCGCGCGCGCACGGAAGGCCGCGCTCGGCGGGAAGCTGCGGTTCTCGCGCAGGATGCTCTCGATCTGGTGGCCCATGGCCCGCCAGGTTAGCCTCCGCGCGCCGCCGAGATCAGTCCTTGCGGAGCTCGCCGCCCAGCTCGGCCAGGGCGCGCTCGACGCGGCCGAGGTACTTGGCTTGGTCCTGCTCGTCGAGGGTGCGATCCGTGGCCTGCAGCAGCACGTGGAAGGCTAGCGACTTCTTGCCTGGGCCGAGGCTCGGCCCGCGGTAGAGATCGAACAGCTCGCAGCTCTCGACCAAGCCCTTGCCGGCGTTCCGGAGGGCCGCGACGAGCGCGCCCGCCGCGTGGGTCTCGGGCACGGCCACGGCCACGTCCACCTTCACGCCCGGAAAGCGCGCCAGCGGCCGGAAGCGCGCGGGCACGGCCGCCAGCAGAAGCAGCTGGTCAAGGTCGAGGACGGCCGCGGCCACCTCACCGTCGAGCTCGCCGCTGAGCCCGAGCCGCGCCTGGATCT
>JABFRZ010000554.1 GCA_013140785.1 Planctomycetota bacterium
TGCGAGACCTGGAGGTCGCCGGCCACGAGGATGCGCGCCGAGGAACGGCTGCGGCTTGACCAGGAAGTGCTTCTGCGCGGTGCCGCGCGAGACGCGGTCGTGGATCGAGAGCTCGGCTGCACGCTCGAGCAGCTGTCCGCGCAGCTCACCGGCCAGATAGGCCTGCAAGCGCGGCGGGCGGATGATGCGCGCGGCGGCTTCGTGCAGTCCGCGCAGGGTGATCTCGGTGTAGGTCGGCTCGTCGGCCAGGACCTTCTGGCGCACCTTGGAGAGCTCGGCGCGCTCCTCGTCCTCGTGCAGGCGCAGGCACAGGGCCGGGCCGCCGCCCACGCGGCTCTCGATCTCCATCACGGCCGACACGCTCCAGAAGCCGATCAGACCGATGCCGTACTTGCCCAGGATCATCTGCTCGCGGCGTTCGGAGGGCGAGAGGTGGCGCTTGTGCGAGTGTCCGATGGTGGTGGCGATGCGCCGCAGGGCCTCGTCGCGTTCCAGCTCGGGGAAGATCCCGGTGCCGTCGTCCCAGATGCGCAGCACGCGTCGGCCCTTCTCGTTGAGCCAGGTGAGCTCGATCTTGCGCGCTCCGGCGTCGAGCGAGTTCTGCACCAGCTCGGCCACGGCCTTGCGCGGATCGGATTGGCTGCGCGCGAGCAGGCGGATCAGGTCGAACGGATTCTGCGGGCGCAGCCGCACGCTCGCGGCCGGGGACTTCTTGGCCATGGTGGGTGCGAGAGGATACCCGCGCTGCGCGCGGACGGCTCAGCCGTCTCGGCGCAGCCGCCGCAGGGCCTCGACGTCGCTCTGATCCTGCGGGCGGCGGCTGGCCGACTTGAGGAGGATCAGGCCCTCCACATCGACGAAGGGGATGGCAGCCTCGCCCGGGTGGAGCTTCTGGAAGCGCAGCATGTCCGCGTAGCGCTTGCCGCCCATGCGCGTGAAGAGGTCGATCGGGAAGTCCTCGACCAGGCGGATGGCCCCTTCCTCGTCCGTGAAGTCCGCGACACAGAGCTCGCGCGCGTGACCCTCACCGAGCGTGGCGAGGGTGTCGAGCAGGCGCCGGATGTTCTCCGGGGCCGCGTCCACCAAGAGATCGATGTCCTCCGTCGTGCGCACGAAGCCGTTCAGCACGCAGGCCACGCCGCCCACGACGAGGTAGCGCACCTCAGCGCGGCTCAGGGCGGCCAACGCGCTTGCGAACGGGCCAGGATCCATGCTTCAAGGGGTTGGACGAGCAGGCGGGCGGGCGGATGCGCGCGACGAAGGCGTTGAGGCGCTCGAGGCGGCCTAGGGGGTCTTCCTCGCGCAACTGGCCCACGGTCTTGCGCGGGCGCCTCGCGTGAGGCTCGGGTCCCTCGGGGCGCGGCTGCACGGGAGTCATCGTGCGCACGCAAGGCGAGCCTGTCCAGGAGGGAGGCTCTGCATCGCGCCGGGTTGCAGCTCGCGGAAGACGAGCGGCCCGGACCGCGAGGCCCGGGCCGCTACCTTCGCTCGAAACCGAACGCGCTCAGGCGCGCTTGTAGTGGTTCGTCATCATCTTGAGCTCCTTGCCGTCGGGCATGACGCAGAACATCTCGAAGATGCGCTCGTTCTTGCTGATGTGCTTCTCGGTCGTGCGGTGCTTCAGCACCGAGTTCGTCATGCAGCTGAAGAACTCGCCTTCCAGCGTGAGCGTGTCGCCCTTCTGCTTGCCGCTCAGCTGACAGAGCACGGGCATCATCGAGTCGATCCAGGTCGAGACGAACTTGCCGCTGTGCGGCTCGAAGCCGAGCGTGGCGGCACCGATGAAGGGTGCGCCCATCATCGAGGTCTCGTAACGGCTGACGGTCCAGAACTCGCCGATCATCTCGATCTTCTCGGTGGCGTTGGTCTCCATCGGCGGCTGGCCGGGCTCCATGTAGAACTTGCACGCGACCTTCCAGGTCCCGGCGTGGTCCTTGAGCAGGCGGTGCTCGGCGGTCGGCTTGGGCATCGGGGGCGCGGTTTGGTCGGTCATCGGTCTTCCTCTTCTTCGGCTTGCGTTGGGTGGGATCGGGGCGACGTGTTCGCCGCCGTTTGGTTCAGGCCAAGGTACCGGGCGCTTGCCCGAGGGCAACTGGCCGGGGGCGCTGAACGCTCTTCGAACGCGGAGCCGCGTTGGAAGGGCGGGGGACGCGGGTCAGTGGCCGGCGCCCTCGAAGAGCCCATTGGTAGGAGACCGCGTGAGCCAGATCGAAAGGGCCGTTCGCAACGCCTCAGCGCCGCAGGTGCACGCTCTTGCGCCGCGTCAGGTGCAGGAAGCCGTGGCGGCCTAGGGTCGAGCCGAGCCCGCTCTCCTTCCAGCCCGTCCAGGGCAGCGCCGGATCGAGGTAGTCGCAGCGGTTCTGGAACACGGTGCCGGCCTCGAGCGCGCGTACGAAGCGCTCGGCGCGCGCGGCGTCCTTCGTCCAGACCGAGGCCGTGAGCCCGTAGCGGCTGTCGTTCATGCGCTCGATGGCCTCGGCGTCGTCGCGCACCGCCCGCACCGGCAGCACCGGGCCGAAGGTCTCCTCGCGCATCACGAGCGCGTCGTCGGGCACGTCCGCGAGCAGCGTAGGCTCGTAGAAGAAGCCCGTGAGGCCCGCCGGCCGGCGTCCGCCGCACAGGAGTCGCGCGCCGCGCGCGAGCGCATCGGCCACGTGGGCTTCGACCTTGGCCAGCGCGGCCGCATCGACCAGTGGCCCCATGGTGGTTGTCTCCTCCAACGGGTCGCCGAGCCGGTAGGCCTGCATGGTGAGCGTTGCGTGCTCGAGGAACGCGGTGTAGACGCGCGCGTGGACGTAGGCGCGCTCGACCGCGCAGCACGATTGCCCGGCGTTGTAGCAAGCGCCATCGACCACGTTCTCGGCCGCGAAGGCGAGCTCGGCGTCCTCGGCCACGTAGGCCGGATCCTTGCCGCCGAGCTCGAGCCCGACGCCAGCCAAGCGTTCGCTCGCCGCGCGGTACACGCGCCGCCCGGTCGCGACCGAGCCGGTGAAGCAGACGTGGTCGATGCGCGCGTCGGCGACCAACGCGCCGGCTTCGGAGTCGGGCACGATCACGTGCTGAAACGCGTCGGGCTCGGACAGCCCGGCCAGCGCGCGCGCGAAGTGCTCGCCGGCCGCGGGTGTCTTCGGGCTGTGCTTCAGCACCACCGCGTTGCCCGCGGCCAGGGCCGGCAGGACCACGTTGATGGGCACGATGAGCGGGTAGTTCCAGGCCGCGATGTCGAGCACCACGCCGAGCGGCTCGTGCGCGACGCGCAGCTCGAACCCGGGCTTGGCCGGCACGCTCTCGGACGCGAGTGCCGTTGGCGCGATCGAGAGCAGGTACTCCACGCGCACGAGCAGCGTCTCGACCTCAGCGCGCGCCTGCGTGACGGGTTTGCCCATCTCGCGCGTGACGTCGCGCGCGATCGCTTCCTTGTCGCGCCGAAACGTCTCGAAGGCGGCGCGCAGCTCGGAGAGGCGCCGTTCGAGCGGCAGGGCGTGCCAACGCGGCTGGGCCGCGCGGGCGCGCGCGAGCTTGGCAGCGACCGCGCCGGGCTCGTCGCAAGGCACGTCGCGCACGTGCGCGCGGCTCGCCGGGTTCACGATGCAGAGGGAGCGCATCGCGGAGATCCTCGACGGTCACGCGGGCGTCTGTCCAGGGGGTGGATCGCGAACGCTGCTGCGACAGGCTGCTCTAG
>JABFRZ010000129.1 GCA_013140785.1 Planctomycetota bacterium
CTTCGGGGTCGAGCTCTCGAGCTCGAGCGCCGCGCTGCCGCCGCTGTTCGCGTGGGCGCCCGCGCGCAGGGCGGGCGGCGCTGCCGAGCCAGTCGAGCTCGCTTTCGACGTACTGGGCGGCTACGACCGCGCGCGACTCGTGGTCGCGGGCACGGGTGGGGGCACGGTGGCGCTCGACGACGCCAGCGCGCTCGAGCAGGAGCCCCTCGGCAAGGCCGTGAAGTTCACCGAATACGAGCTGTCGGTGCTGGGAACTCCGGGCTCGAGCGCGCTGCTCGTGCGCAGTGGCCGCGCGTTGCTGACGGGCTTCGACCTCTCGGCCTGGGATCGCGCGGGGCTCGCGGGCTGGCCGGAGGGCAGTCTCTCGGCCGCGGCCGGTGCACGCGGGTTCACGCTCGCGTTCAAGGGTGCGCCGGCCGATGCGAGCCTCCACTTCCTGGCGCTGCGTCCGGACGAATCCTCCGGCCAGGCTGGCTGGGTGGCCACGACCGGCGCCGAGGGCTACGCCGCCCACGCTGGCGACTTCAGCCGCGCGGGCGCGACCAGTCTCTTGCTCGGCAGCGGAACGGAGCTCTTGCGCCTCGGCTTCGCGAGCCCGGTCGAGGTCAGCGCCAAGAGCGTCGAGGGCGCGCTCGCCTTCCGCATCGCGCTCGCGGGCCTCGCGGAGGTCGAGCTGCAGCTCACCTTCAGCGAAGAACGCAGCGAAGCCGCGGCTCTGGCCGAGCGCGCCGGCGAGTGCGAGCGCAAGCAGGACCTGGGCGGGGCCCTCGCCGCTTGGACCGAGCTGCTCGACCGTTTCCCCTTCGAGCACAGGCTCGTGACGCGCGCCAGCGAGGCGCGCGCGCGCTTGATCGAGGCCGGGCTCCAGCGCGTCGGCGAGCTGCGGCGCGAGATGGAGCAGGCGCGCTTCTTCCTGCTGCCCGAGCTGTTTCGGCAGGGCGAGGCGCGTGCGCTCGAGCTTGCGCAGCAATACGCCGGGAGCACGGTCGAGGTCGAGGCGCGCGAGACGGCGCGCCAGTGCATGGCGGCCCGGGCCGAACTCGTCGCTGGCGAGCGCTCGGGCTCCGAGCAGCGCTTGCGCGGCGTGCTGGGCGCGCTCGATCCGGCGGCCGCGCCGCACCTGACAGAGCATCTCCGGGGCGCGCTCCAGCCTGTGGCCCCCCCCAGGAAAGACGACTAGGAATCCCAATGGCCAAGGGCAGCGGCGTCGATATCGGCACGGCTTCGGCCAAGCTCCTCGCGGGCGAGCTCAAGGGCTCGACCTTCGTCGTGCACTCGTTCGTGCTGGCCGACAACGAGGACGGCTCCATCGGCGGCGGATGGGAGGCCTTGGCCGGGACGAAGCCCGGCGCCGTGCGCGTCGGCGTGAACGGCCGCGATCTCAACGTGCGCTACACGCGCGTTCCGCGCTTGCCCGACTGGCAGCTGCGGCGCCTGATGCGCTTCGAGACCGACGAGATCGGCGGCCAGTCGGATTCCGAGGTGGCTTCCGACTTCAACGTCCTGCCGGAGATGCCCGAAATCGAGGGCGAGGACGTGGTGCTGCTGGCGCTGGCGCGCGAGACGTTGCTCGAGGAGCACCTGGTCGGGCTGAAGCGCGCGCGCGCCAAGCTCGAGGCCTTCACGCCCAACGCGCTCGGACTCTACAACGCCTTCCTGCGCTACGGCGTGATCGAGGACGAGACCGTGCTGCTGGCCGACATCGGCCACGAGAGCCTGAACGTGGTGCTGGTGCGCGGCGCCGACCTCGTGTTCGCGCGCAACCTGATGGGTGGCTCGCGCTTGTTCGACAAGGCCCTGGCCGAGCGCTTCGGCATCGACGAAGCCCGCGCGCGCGCCTTCAAGATGTCCGAGGGCACGCTCGAGACCAGTCGCGCCTTCAAGGACCCCAACCAGGAGAAGGGCGCGCGCACGTTGGCCGCGCCCGCCGGGCAGATCCTGTCGCTGCTGCAGTCGGCGGTCGTCTTCGCGAAGAGCCAGGTGAAGATCTCCTCGCTCAAGCTCGACCGCGTGCTCCTGTGCGGCGGCGGCGCGCGTCTGGCCGGGTTGACGGCCTACCTGTCGCGCGGCATGAGCGTGCCGGTCGAGCTCTTCGATCCGTTCCGCGTGGTGGATCTCAGCAAGCTCGACCCCGAGAGCGCCGAGCGTCTCGAGGCCCACAAGCTGGAGGCCGTCACCGCGCTCGGGCTCGCGACCGCGGCCGCGGATCCCGACGCCTACGGCATCGAGATCCTGCCCGCACGAGTGCGCAAGAGCCGCGAGTTCCTGGGCGGCACGCTGTTCCTGATCGCGGCCGCGGCGCTGGCGCTGGCGTTCCTCGGCCTGCGCGCCTGGCGCTACCAGGACGTGCTGGCGGGGCTCGAGCTCGAGCGCGATCGCCTGACGCGCGAATACCAGCGTGTCGAGCGCACCAACCGCGAGACCCTGCGCCTCTTGGAGGAGAACGAGGCCTTGGCCGAGAACGCGGGCCAGCTGTTCGCGCTGGCCGGCGCCGGCGAGCAGGTCGCGCGCACGCTCGACGCCCTCGAGCGCGACTTGCCGGCCGATTTCTGGGTGGACACGCTCGCCATGGACTGGCAATCCGACCCGGACCTGGGGGTCGCGCGCGGCGAAGAACGCCCGATCCTGCGCGTGCGCGGACGCTCGCGCGAGGGCACCGAGAGCCCGGCGCTCTTGTTCCAGGACTTCGCGGCGGCGTTGAGGAAGCGCGTGCCCGAGGCACGCACGAAGGAGCGCATGGGCGAGAGCGATTTCACCATCGACCTGTGCGCGCTGGGCGTGCCGGCCGCGGCGCCTCTGAAGGAGACTCCGTGAAGGGAACCCCGTGAGCCTCGACCTCGGCGCGTATTGGCAGGTGAACCGGCGCTTCGTGCTGGCCGTGGGCGGGGGCGCGCTGCTCTTCCTCATCGGCTTCGGGATCGAGAGCTCGCTGTTCCAGGGCCGGATCGACGCGGCCCGCAGCGCGATCCGGCTCAACAAGAACCGTCTGGAGGACATGCAGTTCTCGTCCCAGGACCTGAGCGAGGTCCAGGGCGAGAACACGGCCTTGCGCGTGGCGGTCGAGAAGCTGAGCGCGGCTGCGCAGTTCCGCGCGCGGGCGGAGTTCGTGCCCGACCCGGCCGCCGGCTCGAGCGCCAACCACTACCTGCGCACGCTCGCGCGCGTGCGCGAGGAGCTGCAACAGCGCGCCAACCGCAGCAGCCTGGCGCTCGACGATTCGCTGGGCATGCCCGAGCTCTCGCCCACGGTCGAGCGCGAGATCCTGCGCTACCTCGAGGCCCTCGACCTGGTCGAGGGCGTGGCCGACCTCGCGATCCGCGCGCGCGCCGACGGCATCGACAAGATCCAGGTGCGCCTCGACCCCGGCTACGCCTCACGCGCCGGTGTCGGTCCGATCGAGCGTACACGCGTGCAGATGACGCTGACCGGCTCGTCGCTGGCGCTCACGCGCGTCCTGGCCTGGAGCCAGCGGCCGGGCGCGGGCGGACGCGTGCTCCCGATCGACCAGCTCGAGATGTCGGTCCTGCGCGGCCGCACCGACCAGGTGCGCCTCGACGTCACCTTCGTGATCGCGCGCGTCAAGGAACCCGAGCCTCCGCCGGAGAAGAGCTGATGAAGCTGCGCCAGGAACCGCTCGTCTTCCTCGTGTGCGTGCTCGTGCTCGGGAGCATGGGCTATTCC
>JABFRZ010000269.1 GCA_013140785.1 Planctomycetota bacterium
GTGCGCAACGTGCGCGCGCTGACGACGCTGGGCGAGCGCAAGCCGCTGGTCGCGGTGGTCTCGGCCCCGCGTGCTTCCGACCGCGAGGTGCTGACTTCCAGCGCCGCGCGCGCGCGCGCGCTGGCCGTGCTCTCGTCGCTCGAGGTACACGAGCGCGCCGCGCGCCCGCCGGCTTCGGCCGTGGGCGTCGCGGCCGGCTTCGAGGTCTTCATCCCGCTCGACCAGGGCCAGGACCTCGGCGAACTCGCGGCGACCTTCGCTCGACGCGCCGAAAAGCTCGAGAAGTCGCTGGCGGCTGCCGACGCCAAGCTGGAGAACGCGGGCTTCCTGCGCGGGGCCGAGCCCGAGGTGGTCGAGGCCGAGCGTACACGCCGCGCCGAGACCGCCAGCGAGCTCGACCTGTTGCGTCGAAACCTGGCGGGCCTGAGCTGAAGCCGAGCTTAGGCTGAGGTGAGCAGAGCTGGAGCGGAACCAGGCTCCGCGCGCACGTCCAACGCTACTTCCAGCTCGAGTCGAATGTCCCGGGCGCCACCCGGATGGGGAGGTCGAAGATCAGGGCCTTCGCCTTCGAGCTTGCGCTCGGGACGACGGCCGTGAAGCGCACCGTGTCGAGCGGAAGCGGGGGCGGCGGGTCCTTCGGCTGCGTCTTCGGATCGAGCGGCGCGAACGGCTCGAGGACGACTCGGCAGGCGCGAGTCTTCTCGAACCTCGGCGCGGGTGCCGCGAGCGCGAGCTGGGGCTCGCCCCTGGCGCTGTAGAAGATGTAGCAGCTCTTCCGGGCGTCGAAGCCCGGGACCTGATGGAAGAGCGTTGTCCGCGGCGGCCCTTCGGCCACGAGCTTGAGGCCATGTTTCTCGGTCTCGGCTTGGGGCAACGCACCTGCCCCACGCCATGCGATCCAGAAGGTGCCCGCGTCGAGTTCAGGGCTGGCCATCGGGCGCGGCAGGTCGAGGAACCCGATGAAGACCGGCCCATCCTCGATGCTCTGGTCAGTCAGGCTCTCGATGGTGGTTGCGGGCAGGTCGAGGCGTGGGCAGAAGAGCAGCTGTTGGTAGCGCTGGATCACGGTGTATCCCGGGACCTTGGCCGTGCCTGGCACCACCTGCCAGTTCCGGAGGACGGCCGCGTTCTGTGGGGCGAGCTCGGCGCCTCGGATGACGCCGAGTGACAGCTCCTGTTCGATCAGTGCGTTGGCCGCGTCGAGGCCCGGCTGCGGGTACGCCGCGCAGCGGAAGCCCAGCGCGTTCGTGGTCTGGCCGGGGTCCGCGTTCATGCGCGTGCTGACGCGCACACCCACCTTGTCCACGTGGAAGGAGCCGCTGACGGTGACGCGCTGGTTCGGGTCGAAGGGAGCCAGGAGCTCGATCGTGCGCTTGCCGCGAGTGACGCGTAGGGCCTCGTAGCCCGGGAAGGGCTCGAAGGGACTGGACGTCCATTCCCAGACGTTGCCCGCCAGGTCATGGATTCCGCCGACGGCTCCATCCGAGAACGAGCCCACGGGCGTGGGTAGATCCCGGCCGGAGTGCATGGACAGGCAGTAACGCCTGTCATCCCAATCGTCCCCCCAGGGATAGACGCGCACCGAGTCGCCGCGTGCCGCGCGCTGGTACTCGAACTCGGTCATCAAGCGCAGCCCCGCCCAGCGCGCGTAACGCTGCGCTTCGGCATAGGTCACGAACACGACCGGCAGCGAGACCTCACCCGGCGGAATCTCCCACGGAACCGTCTTCCAATTTTCCTCCCACCAGGCCTCTGGGGCGAAGATCGCGGGCTCGAACGGTTTGCCGCCGCCGCGCGCGTCTTGCTTGGCCTTGCCCTGTCGCTCCAGGAACGCGACCTGAGCCGTCTGCAGCGCCCGGATGCCCCAGGAGCGCGGCGGGCGGCACCCGCTCGCCCGCACGAACTCGGCGTACTGCTCGTTCGTGACTTCGGTTGGCATCAACAGGAAGTCTTCGACCGCGCGTGTGAACTGCGGCGTTTCCCCAGCGAGTGCGAAGGCGAGCTCCTCCCTCGCCAGGACCAGCTTTTCGACCTGCCCGCGAGTGCTCCCGATCTTCGTCGCGCCGCCCTTCACGAAGATCAGGCCTGGCGGGCCGCCTTGGTTGGTCGCGGTCGGGGTGGGCAGGCCGCAGAGCGAAACGAGCAGCAGCGTCAGCATGGGGCTCCTCGGGTAGGGGGTGAGTGCGAGGTGGGGGCCGCGCGGAGACTGCAGAGGGGCTAGCGCCTTTCGGCAGGAAGGCTACGAGTTCCGGAGCAGGACTCTGGAGCTCACCCGGTCCGGAGCATGCTCCCGAATACGGCTAGGCAGAGGGGGGCCGGGGAGCCTGAGGTCAGCGTAGGACTCGCGCTCGCAGGCGCGTGAACTTGACTTCCGTGTCCTTCGAGACACCGATGCCGAACGCGCCCTTGCGCGGCTTGGTCCAGCTCACGTTGTCCACCGTCGGGCCGGGCGAATCCTCGGAGTGCTGTTCCTCGGTGAAGGTGCTCGCGACGATGCGGAAGGTGTAGCTGTAGGCCTCGCCCGGAATGAGGTAGCCCTCGTCCGTCTTCAGGTCCGCGTACCAGATGTTGTCCTGCCAGACGATCGGGACCCGGAAGTAGGCCGTGAACTGCCCCTTCACGATCGTGAACTCCATGTCGATCTCGTAGTCGCGCCAGACCTCGCGATCCCCGATGGTCATGACGATCTCGCTCTTCTCGGAGGGATCGGGGCCGATCAGGTGCAGCAGGCCGTTCTCGATGCGGCGCTCGTAGCCCTTCGCGGCATCCGACTTCCACGCGCTGGCCTGCTCGGCGGAGAGGAGGTCGCGCCAGGGCGTCGCCTCGATCACCTCGGGCGTGTAGAAGCGTTGGACGGCCTCGTCGGAGAGCTTGACCAGGCTCTGGTACTTCTCCTGATACTCGTTCTTCTTGGTGATCAGGACCTCGTCCTGCTTGTTCTTGTCCCAGGCCTTGTAGCTCACGTCCAGCAGCTTGAAGAGTTCGTCCTCGCCCTGCTGGATGGTCGCCAGCGCGGCGCGGTCCAGCGTCTCCGCCGCGGCCGCGGCCTGGGACGAGGTCACCAGACGCTCGACGTAGACCTGCTCGGCCTGTTCGCGGTCACGCGCGACGCGCGCAACGAATTCTGGCCCGCCGATCCCGGCCTTGGCCGCGAGCTCGTCCAGGCGGCGTCGCTGTTCGGCGAGATCGATGGGCGCGAGCTGCGCGGCGTTCGCGAGGGCTTGCTCGATGGCGGTCAGGCGCTGCTCCAGGTCGCGGCGTTGCTCCAGACCCTCGAGGAAAGTCTTGGCCTTGGCGACGCGGCTGACGACCTCGGAGGCGAAGTCCTCCAGCGAGTTCGCCAGGGCCTTGTGCTCTTCGGCGAAGGCGATCAGCTGCTTGGCGCTGGTTTCCTCTTGGATGTCGAAGGCCATGAACTTCGTCTTGAAGTCCTGGACCCTGTCCTGGTAGGCCTCGGCCGCCGCCTGCTCGGCCTTCTTCTGGCCGAGCACCTTCCAGAGCACGACGCCAGCCACGACGAAGACCACGAACGCGACCGCGAACGAGACGATCAGCTCGCGCGAGCCCTTCTTCTTGAGGTCGCGGCGCAGCTCCTCGGCATCCACCGGCGTCTTCTTGGGGTGCTCCTCCGCGCCCTTGCGCGCTGCCTTCTTGACCGTCGCAGCGTGCACGG
>JABFRZ010000277.1 GCA_013140785.1 Planctomycetota bacterium
CGTGGAGGGTGGGCCGCTCGATGCGAGCGCGGCCTGGAGCGCAGGATCGGCTGCGACGGCACGCCGCACCGCCTCGCCGAGCTGAAGGCTGGCGGGCTCTCCCTCGCTCGCATCGAGCGGCCCACCCTCCACGCGGAACCTCACGGCCTCGGCCACACCGAGCGCGTGCGCGATGTCGGCCTCCGGACTCACCTCCGGAGCTGGAATGCGGCACGCCGCAAGCAGAGCGAGCAGGGCGCAGCGCAGCGCGGGCGGGCCGCGGCGCGGGCGAGACGGAATTCGGGCGTCGTTCACGGGAGGGTCCTCGAGCGGAAAGGGCGGACGGATGCGCCCCACGGGGCGCAGGAAAAGCCGCTGAGAGCGGGCGCCTAGCCCGCTAGCACCCCTACACGACGAGAACGACGCTACGAACGAGCGGCAAGGCGAGGCTCGCGTGCGAGCGCGGCAACTCGAGCTGTCGCGGCAAGCGCGAAGGCGTGACGACGACGCTCACCACCCCCAGGGCGGTCCACGCGTGCGGAGCGAGCGCTGCACCGAGCGGAGCGAACGCTGCACCGAGCGCTGCGAGTACCTCGCCGAGTGGAGAGCGCCTGACGCTCGCCAGCTCGGTCACGGAGATGACGAAATCCTCGCACGGACAGCCCTCCACGCGTTGCTCGCGTGGTTCGCCCGAACCCTCCGAATCGCTCGCGCAGCACTGACCGCAGTCGTCCCCGCCGAACTCGAGGGTCACGTGCCCATCGGGCTCGAAGCACAGGATCAGCCCGTGTCCGCCGACGACGCCCGCCAGGGCGGCCAGGACCAGCAGCAACCAACCTGCGATTCGCGTGCTTCGGGGGGCCATGAGCGGGGTGACTATCGGAGCCCATGCTACTCGGCCTTGCGGCAATCGTTGGAGCCAACAGGGAAAGGAGCCTTGCTCCCCCACTTCGGAGATGCCCCAATGACGAGCGACCTGGGCCGCGTGGCTCGGGAAGGTGCTTCGCATGCAGCGACCGGATGGTCCGAGCGGCGAGAGCCAGAGGGCGAAGGGCAAGGACCGCCGCCCCGAGCCCCTGCCTCTGCTCGTCTCCGCCGCGCTCGAGCCGGGCACGCCCACGCTGGCGGCGCGCCTCGAGCGCATCGCGGCCCACGGCGCCAAGCGCGCGCGCTACACAGTGCTGGGCGAGCTCGCGCAGGGTGGCATGGGCAAGATCCTGCGTGCCTGGGACGAGGGTCTGTCGCGCGAGGTCGCCATGAAGGTCGTGTCGCTCCAGCCCGCCAAGGGGTCGAGCGACGAGGAGAACGCCGACCACGAGAAGCGCCTGACGCGCTTCATCGACGAGGCTCGCATCACCGGCCAGCTCGATCACCCGGGCATCGTGCCCGTGTACGAGATCGGACTGGCTGACGCAGATGCCAGCGAGAGCGGCGCGGTGTTCTTCACGATGCCGCTCTTGCGCGGCGCGAACCTGAAGAGCGTCTTCGAGCGTGTACACCACGGCGCGGACGGCTGGACGCTGCAGCGCGCGGTGGACGTGATGCACACGGTGTGCATGACGGTCGCCTTCGCGCACCAGAAGGGCGTCGTGCACCGCGACCTGAAGCCCGAGAACATCATGGTGGGCCCGTTTGGCGAGGCCTACGTGCTCGACTGGGGCCTGGCGTTGCTGCTCGGGCGCGCGGAGCGCAGCAGCATCGTCGGGACGCCGGCCTACATGTCGCCCGAGCAGGCCGCCGGGCGCAGCGCCCAAGTCGGGCCGCGCTCCGACGTCTACTCCCTGGGCGCGATCCTGTACGAGCTCTTCGCGCGCCGTGTGCCGCACGAGCTGTCGCTCGAGACGCACACGGACAAGGACGAGTCCTTCGAGAGCGTGCTGGCGGCGCCGCCGCGGCCGCTCTCCGAGCTGAGCGCGGACGTGCCGCCCGAGCTGGCCGCGATCTGCGCCAAGGCCATGGCGCGCGAGCCGAATGCGCGCTACGCCAGCGCGCTCGAGATGGCGGCCGATCTCGAGGCCTGGCTCGCCGGGCGCGTCGTTGGCGCCCTCGAGAGCGGCCCCTTGACGCACTTCCGCAAGTGGCGCGCACGCAACCGTGGACTGGCCTTCGCACTGGAGGCGATGGCCGCCCTGTGCCTGGTCGGCGGGGCCGCCTTCTTCCTGCAGGAGCGCACGTGGCTGAAGGAAGTCGAGGCCAAGCACGCGCTGGCGCGCGTTTCGGCCTACGCGGCCGGCCTGTCGGCGGCCGACCTCGGCCTGCGTGCGCACGAGGTCGGTGAGTCGAAACGGCGGCTCGCGGCCTGCGAGCCCCTGCTGCGCGGCTGGGAATGGCGCCATCTCGCGCTGCGCGCCGACGCCAGCGAGCGCGTGCTCCGTGGCCACGAACGCGCCGTGCGCTCGCTCGCGGTCAGCCCGGATGGACGCATGCTGGCCTCGGGCTCGGACGACGGCGACGTGGTGCTGTGGGACGCCGATGGCGCCCTGCGCGCGCGTCTCGAGGGCCACAATGGTTTCGTCACGAGCGTGGTCTTCACCCCGGACGGGACGCATCTCGCCTCGGCCTCGATCGACAAGAGCGTGCTCCTGTGGGACGTGCAGAGCGGCCAGCTCGAACGCCTCGTCAGCGCGCATCCGGCCGACGTGATGGCGCTGGCCTTCTCCCACGACGGACGCGTGCTGGCCTCGGGCGACGCGCGGGGCAAGCTCGTCCTGAGCTCGATCGCGGACGCCGGATGCCTCGCGTACCGTCAACCCACGACCCCGGACGGTCTGGTGGCGCTCGACTTCGTGCCCGGCACGGACGAGCTCGCCGCGGCCTACCTCTCGGGCTTCGTGCGCGTGTTTGGGCCCGCGCTGGAGCTGCGGCGCCAGGTGCGCGCCAGCCAGAGCTCGCTCACCGGTCTCGACGCGGACCCCGAAGGCTGCTTCCTGGCGGTGGCTTGCGAGGGATCGGCCGTGCTGCTGGACGCGACCACGCTCGCGCGTGTGAGCGAGCTCGGCGGTCCCAGCAGCAAGATCAGAGCGCTCGCCTTCGCGCCCGATGGCGCGCGCCTCGCGACCTGCGGCTACGACAGCGTGCTGCGCGTGTGGGACCTGGAGCGGCGCGACGTGGTGTCCGAGCTCGACGGCCACGACAACGACGTGAACGCGGTGGCTTTCTTTCCCGACGGCCGCCGGCTCGTGACGGGTGCGGAGGACGACAGCTTGCGCGTGTGGGACCTCGAGCGCGCGCCGGTACTCGTGCTCGACGAGCACGACGCCTGGATCGACGCGCTGGCCTTCGCGCCCGACGGACGCACGCTGCTCACCGGCGCGCACGACCGTGTGCTGCGGATGTTCGACGCCGCCACGGGTGCTGAGTTCGCCGCGGCCGAGACCCCGGGCATCGTGGACTGCGTGGCCTGGGGCGCGGACGGCGAGGTCTTCTACGGCTGTGGCGACCCGGCGCCGCGCCGCGCGCTCGCGTTCGAGCTCGACCTCGTGAGCGCGCTCCCGGCCGGCGTGGGCTACCCGAAGACGCTCGTCAGCGAGCCCGCGACCGGGCGTCTCTTCACGCGCGACTCGCAGGGAATCGTGCGCGTCTACGACACGCAGAAAGCGCGCGAGCTCGCCACGCTGGCGACGGACGACGAGACGGCCTCGCTGGCGCTCTCGCCGGACGGGCGGCGGCTCGCGCGCTTTCTGCGTGTCGTAGA
>JABFRZ010000226.1 GCA_013140785.1 Planctomycetota bacterium
CCGAGCGCCGCCAGCTCGGCGCGCCCGACCTCGGGCACGAACAGGATGCAGTGCGGGTTGCCGAGATCGACCAGGGTCGCGCGCACTGCGCGTTCTCCCAGCGCGATCACGCTCTCACGCTCGAGTAGGCGCGGCACGCCGAGCTCGGCCTTCGCGCCGACGATCTCGCGCCCACGCCACAGGCAGCTCACGCGCCGCGGCCCACCGTCGGTCTCGATGACGAGCTCGCCCTCTGCGTGCTGGCTCTCGACCGCCCAGCGCGCCAGCGCACGCAAGCCGTTGCCGCAGGCCTCGGCGCGGCTACCGTCCTGGTTGTAGACGAGCATGCGGCAATCGCCGCCCGCAAGCGGGCGCGCGCCCAGCAACAGTCCGTCCAGCCCGTGGCGAACGCACAGCTCGCGCGCGAGCGCCGCCGGATCGGCGGGCTCGTGCTCGAAGGCGTCGAGCACCGCGAAGCGGTTGCCCGCGGCCGAATAGAAGCGCGGGTCAGGCACGGATCTTCTGGGTGTTCTTGAAGTGGAGCTTGGCCACGCGCGCGAGCGCCTCGCGTCCGTGCAGCTTCACGAACTCGCGCGCCGAGCGGTCGGTGGGTTCGCCCGCGCCCTTGCGCAGCTCGACCACGAACTCCTCGGAGAGCTTCTTCAGCCCCTCGAGGAACAGGTTGCGCGCGATCACGCTGGCCGCGGCCACCACGGGCTCGCGTTCGGCCTTCGTGCGCTGGTGCTGGTCGACAAGTTCGCCGCCGACGAGCTGGTGGCGAACTTGTCGACCAGCACCAGCGCGCCGGGCTGCGCCAGCTTCTTGATGCAGCGTGCGTGCAGCTCGGCCAGGAGCGGGTTCAGGTTCTTGTAGCGCGGGTGCTCAAGGTTGTAGTCGGCCGGCTCGAGCACCTCGGCCGCGAAGGCGTAGCGCTGCTCGAGCGCCGGCGCGAGCACGCGGATGCGCGCGTCCGAGAGCGTCTTGCTGTCGGCCACGCCGGCCTTCACCAGCTCGGCGCGCTCCGCGGGGCTGGCGCGCACGGCCACGACCACCAGCGGCCCGAAGTAGTCGCCCTTGCCGGCCTCGTCGCTGCCGATCAGCGTGCGCGCACCGACCTGGATCGGCGCGTCGATCTCGCGCGCGGCTGCCGCTGCGGCCTGGGCGCCCGCCAGGTAGCGTTCGACGAAGCCCTGCACCGCGCCGCCCTGCAGCACCAGCTTCCCCGAACGGTAGAGGGTGGCCACGACGCCCTCGCCCTTGAGGCTGAAGCGCGCGTGCGCGACCGAGCGCGGCTCGAAGTCGCCGCCCGCGAGCTCGCGCTCGAGCCGTGCCTGCGCAGCCAGCGCGAGCTGGAACACGAGAGTCTCCTGGGGCATGCGCGCCTAGATTCTGGCACTCGCGCGGGTTGCCCGGAAGCACGCGCATCGGAACACTGGGGCTTCTTCGCCGCCCGCGCCCCCCCCTTCGAGTGCATCCATCCCAGGAGCTCCGCCGTGCAGATCCAGTCCTCCATCCTCGAATCGATCGGCAACACGCCGCTGGTGCGCCTGCGCAACATCGGCAAGAGCACCGGCTGCGAGTACCTCGCCAAGTGCGAGTACCTGAACGCCGGCGGCTCGGTGAAGGACCGCATCGGCAAGCGCATGGTCGAGGAGGCAGAGAAGAAGGGCCGCATCAAGCCGGGCGACACCCTGATCGAGCCGACCAGCGGCAACACCGGCATCGGCATGGCGCTGGCCGCCGCGGTCTACGGCTACCGCATGATCATCACGATGCCCGAGAAGATGAGCCGCGAGAAGCAGGTCGTGCTCGAGGCGCTGGGGGCCGAGATCATCCGCACGCCGACCGAGGCCGCCTGGGACGCGCCCGAGAGCCACATCGGCGTCGCGCGACAGCTCCAGAAGATCATCCCGAACTCACACATCCTCGATCAGTACTCGAACCCTGACAACCCGCTCGCGCACTACCACGGCACCGCCAAGGAGATCGTCGAGCAGAGCGGCGGCAAGTTCGACTTCGTGGTGCTGACCGCCGGCACGGGCGGCACGATCACGGGCATCGCGAAGTACGTGAAGGAGCACGTCAAGGGCGCCAAGGTGATCGGCGTCGATCCGGTCGGCTCGATCCTGGCCGGCCCGGGCCCGATCGGGACCTACAAGGTCGAGGGCATCGGCTACGACTTCATCCCGCACGTGCTCGAGCGCGAATTGGTGGACGAGTGGATCAAGACCGAGGACCGCGAATCGTTCCTGATGGCGCGCCGCCTGATCCGCCAGGAGGCCCTGCTCGTCGGTGGCAGCTCGGGCTCGGCCGTGTGGGCCGCGCTCCAGATCGGCAAGAAGTACGGACCGGGGAAGCGCATCGTCACGCTGCTGGCCGACTCGGTCCGGAACTACATGACGAAGTTCATCGACGACCGCTGGATGCGCGAGAACGGCTTCACCGAGGCCAGCTGGGAGACGAGCACGTTGGGCGAGCTGCTGCGCGCGATGCCGGGCCGCAAGGCGCTCGTCAGCGCCTCGAGCTCCGACACCGTGGCCGACGCCGTGATGGCCATGAAGGAGCACGGCATCAGCCAGCTCCCGGTGCTCGAGCAGGGCCGCCTGGCCGGCATCGTCACCGAGTCCGACCTGCTCTCGAAGCTGGTCGAGGGCCACAGCCTCTCCTCGGCCGTGGCCGAGGTCATGTTCCGCAACGTGCGCACGGTGCACGTCAATGACGACGCGCGCGTCCTGACCGAGCTGTTCGTGAAGGACCTGGTCGCGCTCGTGGTGGACGACGAGAAGCGCCTGCTCGGCATCCTGACGAAGATGGATCTAGTCGATCACCTGACGGGCACGGTCAACGCGCGCCGCGAGGGCGCGGAGCGGACGGTGTGAGGCCCAGGCAGGTTGGTCGGCGGCGCAAAGCTTCCCCCTCAGGTCGTTTGATACGCCGCCGACCGTCCTTGTCCTGAGACGCAGACTCTATCGCTCTCGCGGCCGCGCGTAATCAGGGTTTCCCCCTAGGCGCGCCGCGGACTTCAGGTAGCGACAGAGCCGTCGCGGCGTCACTCGCGCGCAATGAGGACGCTCACTCGAGCGTCGTCAGCCCCTCGCGCACCGCGTACTTCGTGAGTTCGGCCACGCTGTGCAGGCCGACCTTCTGCGCGATGTTGCGCCGGTGGGTCTCGATGGTCTTGACCGCGAGGTCGAGCCGGGCGCCGATCTCCTTCGAGGTCTTGCCCTCGGCCATCAGCTTCAGGACCTCGCGCTCGCGCGCGCCCAGGAGCTCGAAGGCGGACGAAGACTCGCCGCCCGACGGCACGCTCCAGCTCTCCAACAGGCTGCCGGTGATCCTGGGCGAGAGATAGTGCTCGCCACGCGACGCGGCCTGGACGGCGCGCAGCAAGTCGTCGCTGGCCGACTCTTTCAAGACATAGGCCGCGGCTCCGGCGCGGATCATGTTGCGGACGTAGCGCTTGTCCGCGTGCGTGGAGAGGGCCACGACTCGGACCGTCGGCTGCTCCTTGCGCAAGCGCTGGGTCGCCTCGATGCCGTTCATGCCCTTCATGCCGACGTCCATGACGACCACGTCGGGACGAGACGCAGCCGCGGCCACGAGCGCCGAGTGTCCGTCCTCGGCCTCACCCACCACCTGGATGCCCGGCGTGCCCTCGAGGATCTTGCGCAGCCCCTCGCGCATCAGGCGGTGATCGTCCACCAACAGCACGCGTAGGGTCATGCGCCGGGTTCCCGGTCGGTTTCGAGCGGAGCGACGAGGGTCACGCACGTGCCTCTGCCCGCCGCCGTGGCGATGATCATCTCTCCACCCAGGTGGCTCAGGCGTTCGCGGATCGCGGTCAGGCCGAGCCCGCGGCTGCCCACGACGCGTGGATCGAAGGCCTGGCCGTCGTCCTCGACGGAGATGCGCAGGGCGTCGGCCCCGCGCTCCAGGCGCACGCGCGTGCGGCTCGCGCCGGCGTGCTTGGCAACGTTGATCAGGAGCTCGCGCACGGCGCGGAAGAGCAGCACCCGCAGGCGCTCGGACAGGGGGCTTGCGTCCTCCGGGCCCTCGTGGGTGATGTCGAGACCGTAGGTGCGCGCGACGTCCTCGACCAGCCACTGCAGCGCGGGCTCGAAGCCCAAGTCGTGCAGGATCGGCGGCGAGAGCTGGAAGGTGAGCGAGCGCGCGGACTGGTTGGCCTGGTCCACCAGCTCCAGGATCTCGCGGATCTCGTCGCGCTGGGCCTCGCCGCGCCGCTCCAGGAGCTGCGCGAGCTTGAGGCGTGTCAGCGTGATCGTCTGGTTGAGCCCGTCGTGTAGGTCGAGCGCTAGCCGCCGGCGCTCGTGCTCCTCGGCCAGCAGGAGCTCGCTGGCCAGCGATTCCACCTGCTCCTTGCGTAGCGCCTCGATCTCGTCGCGCGCACGCTGCAGCTGCGCTTGGACCTCCTTGTAGCGCGTCACGTCCTCGGAAATCCCGGCGATCCGGTAGACGTGGTCGTGCTCGTCGCGGATGGGGAAGGCCCGATCGTGGATCCAGCGCACGCTCTCGTCCGCGCGCAACAGTCGATACTCGACGTCATAGGTGCCGCGCGTCGCGCCGCCCAGGAACGCCTTCACCATGCGCTCGCGGTCTTCGGGATGGATGTCGTGGGACCAACTGCGCGGATCGTCGTACAGGCTCTGGCACGAACGACCCCAGACGGCCTCGTAGGCCGGACTGACGTAGAGCACCTTCTTCACAGCCGCGCCGTCGTCCCACTCGGTCAGGTAGAAGACCTCGCGGATCGACTCGGTGACCTGACGAAAGCGCTCCTCCTGGGCCCGATGACGCTCATCCAAGTGCTTGCGCTCGATGGCGATCCCCGCGAGGTGCGCCGTCGTGGCGATGAACACGAGTTCGGCCGGAAGCGGCTTGCGCGGCTCCGCGTAGTACATGGCGAAGGTCCCGAGCACCTCGCCCACCGAAGAGAAGACCGGCTCCGACCAGCAGGCGCGAAACTCGGCCTGACGCGCGAGCTCGCGGAACGGCGCCCAGTTGGGATGCGTGAGCACGTCCTCGACGATCACGCGCCGCTTCAGCGCGGCCGCGGCTCCGCACGAACCTATGTGCGGCCCGATCTCCATGCCATCCACCGCACGCACGTAGAAGTCGGGCAGGCTCGGAGCCGCCCCGCTCCGCAGCCGGCGCGTCTCGTCGAGCAGCAGGATCGAGCAGCGCAGATCCGGGAAGCATTCCTCGACGCTCTTCGTGAGCGTCCCGAGCACCTCGCCGAGCGGCGCGCCGCGCGCCAACTCCTGCAGCACCTGGTTGCGCCCGCGCAGGATCTGTTCGGTAGCCGAGGCTTCCTCCTTTGCCATGGCTTCATTGTGCCCCGGGAAGGCGAGAACAGGGAATTCGGTCGGGCGAGGAGGCGAGGCGGGCGTCCCCGCTCCTCCCGGGGCTGCCGGGCTCAGGTCGCTCTCCCGCGCAGGGATCGCTAGTGTCCCGCGGCATGAGAGCTCGAGCGGAAGCCCGTGGAGTGCTGGCGCTCGCTCTGACGGGCTGCACGGCTACCAGGGTGGATCCTGGCGCCCCACAGGCGGAGAAGTTCCGCATCGCCACGGCCGACGGGCGCGATTGGCTCGAGTTCGGCGCGTTGGTGCAGACCCTTGCGCGCGTGAGCGACGACGCGCGCGACCCGCGCAGCGACTTTGCGCTGAAGCGCGTGCGGCCCGAGATCGGGGGCCAGCTCGCGGGCGGCCTCGCCTTCAACCTCGAGCCGAACTTCGGCGCCGACGAGGTCGAGCTCGAGGAGGCCTGGGTCGGCCCGTTGCTCTTCGGGGGCAACGCCACGCTCCATCTCGGACGCATGAAGGCGCCCTTCAGTCTCGAAGAGGTGCGCAGCCGGCGCCACATCGACTTCCCCTTCTTCTCGATAGTGAACCAGCTCGTGCCGGCCGAAGACCACGGCGCGTTCCTGCTCGGGCACAGCGCGGACGGACGCTTCGAGTACGGCGCAGCGCTCTACAACGGAACCGGAGGCGCCGACACGAACGGCAGCAAGGACGTTTGCCTGCGGCTGATGGCGCATCCGTTCATGGACGAGTCGGGGTCCGCGCTCGAGTACCTGCAGTTCGGCTTGGCGGGAACCGCGGGCGTGCAGAATGAGAGCCTCGCCGGCGAAGCGATCCAGAACGAGTTCAAGCTCGACGTGTTGCCGTTCACCGCCGACGCGCGCCTCTCCGGCTCGCGTGAGCGCTTGGGGCTCGAGCTGGCCTGGTTCCGCGGGCCGTGGTTCGTGCAGAGCGAATACCTCGGTGTGCAGCAGGAGATGTCGAGCGCCGCCGGCGACGAGGACGTGCGCCTGCACGGTGGCTACGTGACGCTCGCGCACGTGCTCACCGGCGAGTCGAAGTCCTTCGGCGGCGTGGCGCCGGCCGAGCCCTACGACTTCGCCGCCGGGACCGGGCGCGGCGCGTGGGTCGTGGCCGTGCGCTATTCGATCCTGAGCCTCGACGACGACCTCGAGGCCGCCTTGATCGTGCCCGGCAATTTCACCGACCAGATCCAGACCGGTTCGGTGGGGTTGGATTGGATCCCGAACGCTCACGCGATCCTGCGCGCGGCCGTGGTCGGGAGCTACTACGAGGGCGACGTGCGCCTCGACACGGGCAGCGGCGACCGCGAGGCCGCGTTGCTGCTCGAGTTCCAACTCCACTATTGAGAGCCGGCGACTCGCGCCGAACTAGACTGGGCACCGTTCCAAGCGAAGCACGCACCATGCACCTCGAGCAGATCTACCTCGGCTGTCTCTCGCAGGCCTCCTACCTGATCGTGGACGAAGAGACGAAGACCGCCGCGGTCGTGGACCCGCGCCGCGACGTCGAGATCTACCTGGATGCGGCGCGAAAACTGGGCGCGACCATCCGCCACGTGCTCCTGACGCACTTCCACGCCGACTTCCTGGCCGGGCACCTCGAACTGCGCGCGCGCACCGGCGCCACGATCCACCTAGGCGCGCGCGGCCAGGCCGAGTACCCGGTCGAGCCGATGCGCGACGGCGGCGAGCTCGTGTTCGGCGACGTGCGCCTCACCTTCCTCGAGACGCCCGGGCACACGCCGGAGTCGGTGTGCATCGTCGTGTTCGACCGCGCCAAGGACGCGCACAAGCCCGTGGCCGTGCTCACGGGCGACACGCTCTTCATCGGTGACGTCGGGCGCCCTGACCTGATGGTCGCGGCCGGCATGAAGGCCGAGGACTTGGCCGGAATGCTGCACGACTCGCTGCAGAAGCTCCTGGCGCTGCCCGACGAGACGCTCGTCTATCCCGGCCACGGCGCGGGCTCGGCCTGCGGCAAGAACATTTCCAGCGACACGAGCTCGACGATCGGGAAGCAGAAGCGGCTCAACTACGCGCTGCAGCCGATGTCCAGGCCCGAGTTCGTGCGCTTGGTGACGTGCGACCAGCCCAGCGTGCCCGCGTACTTTTCGCACGACGCGCGGCTCAACCGCAGCGAGCACGAGACGCTCGAGGGCATGCTGCAGCGCGCGCGCACGCCGCTCGCGCTCGAGCAAGCTCTGCGCTCCGCACGCGAGGGCGCACAGCTCGTGGACACGCGCCATGCCGACGACTTCGCGCTCGAGCACGTCAAGGGCTCCGTCAACATCGGCCTGTGGGGCCGCTACGCGAGCTGGGCCGGCACGCTGCTCGACCCGGCGCAGCCGATCGTGCTCGTGACCGACCCCGGCAAGGAAAAGGAGTCCGCCGTACGTCTCGGACGCATCGGCTTCGACCGCGTCGTCGGCGTGCTCGCGGGCGGCATCGCCGCGGCGCGCGCCGAGCCCGGTCTGCTCGCGGGCAATCGCCGCTTCACGCCCGACTCGCTCGCACGCGCGCTCGCCACGTCCGCGCCCCCGCAAGTCGTGGACGTGCGCACCGACGCCGAATGGGAAGCCGGCCACATCGATGGCGCGCTGCACGTCGAGCTGAACGGCATCGAACGTGAGACCGCGCGCATCCCGCGCGAGCGCGAACTCGTGGTCGTCTGCAAGGGCGGCTACCGCTCCTCGATCGGCGCCAGCCTCTTGCGCCGCGCCGGCTTCGAGCGCGTCAGCGACCTCGCCGGCGGCATGGACGCGTGGAACACAAGCCCCGCCGGCGCGGGCAGGAACTGATGTCGTTCACGAGTTTGTCCGGGTTTCGCCGAACGGAGCGGGGGGCTCGAAGCCCAGGGATCCAGAGACCCGCTCCCGCGCTCGACCAGGAGGGCCCGCCCATGAATCGCGACCTGATCACCCGTCTGTTCCGTTCGTTCGAGGCCCTCGCGCACCGCGAGGGCGAAGTCGAGTACTGGCTCGCGCGCGAGTTGCAACCCCTCTTCGGCTACGAGCGCTGGGAGAACTTCGCGACCCTCCTGGAGCGCGCGCGCACGGCCTGCGAGAAGGCCGGGCAGGCCGCGGACGACCATTTTCGTGAGGTCACGAAAATGGTCTCGCTGGGATCGGGCGCGCGCCGCGAACTCGCGGACGTGGCCCTGACGCGCTACGCGGCCTACCTGATCGCGCAGAACGGCGACCCGCACAAAGAGGAGATCGCCTTCGCGCAGACCTACTTCGCCGTTCAGACCCGCAAGCAGGAGCTGATCGAGGCGCGTCTGGAAGAGATCGAGCGACTCGAGGCCCGCAAGGGCCTGGCGGCGAGCGAGAAGGAGCTATCGGGGGTGATCTTCGAACGCCTCCGCGAGCACGAGAGCTTCGCCCGCATCCGCAGCAAGGGCGATGCGGCCCTGTTCGGCGGGCGCACGACACGGGACATGAAGAAGCGGCTCCGTGTGCCCAAGAGCAGGCCGCTGGCCGACTTCCTGCCGACGATCACGATCAAGGCCAAGGACCTGGCCAACGAGATGACGGCCCACAACGTCAAGACCCGCGACCTGGGCTCGGAGAGCACGATCACTTCCGAACACGTGGGCAGCAACCGGGAGGTGCGCGCGGCGCTCTCGAAGCGCGGGATCAAGCCCGAGCAGCTTCCGCCGGCCGAGGACGTGCGCAAGCTGGAGCGTCGCGTCGAAGCCGACTCGCGCAAGCTCCCGGCGCGGGCTCCCCGCCTGCGCAAGGGCAAGCACAAGCGCGACGACAAGCGCCCCACCTGACCGGGCTCGGCGTTGCGCACGTGCGCTGCGCCGCTTGCGCTCAGGGTTTGGCCCGGGCCCAGGTGCGCACGGTGGCCCCAGCCTTTCAGCCCACCGTCGCGGGCCCGAGCAGCGTCTCCATGAGCTGCCCGAGATCGGGGAACACCGCGGCCGGATCGAGGTCGTCCGGCACCGGTTCGTTGCGCCGGTTGATCCAGGCCGTCGCGAAGCCGAGCGCGCGCGCCGGGCGGATGTCGTGCTGCAGGCTGCCGGCCACGTGCAGGATGTTCTCCTTCGGCTGGTGCAGGCGCTTCAGCGCAATCTCCCAGTGCTTGGGGGCCGGCTTGTAGCTGTGGATATCCTCGGCCGTGACGAGCGCGACGAAGGGCGCGCCGATCTGCTTCACCGAAGTCTGCAGCACCTTGGTCTCGACGTTCGAGAGGATCGCGAGCGTGTAGTTCACCGCCAATCGCCGCAGGACCTTGCCGGCGTCGGGGAAGGTCGGCCAGAGGCTCATCGTGTTGACCAGGCCGAGGATCTCGCCGTAGTGCAGCGCGCGCCCCTGCGCCGCGGCCGCGGTGCGCAGGCTGTCGCCGAGGACGCCGCTGTAGATGCGGTACGGGCCGGCGAGCAGCTCGAACTCGGCCTGCTCGCGCTCGCGCAGCAGGCGCTCGACGTCGACGCCCGCGAGTCCCTTGACCGTCTTCAGCGCGGCGCGAATCCCCTTGTCCCAGTCGATCAGCGTTCCGTAGCAGTCGAAGGTCAGCGCGCGAATCCGTGTGACCTCCAGGACCATGCCGCGGAGGATAGCGCCTGCGCCGCGCCGATTCCCTCGTCCGCTGCCTGTCCTCGAGCATCAAACCCAGGCATGACCCCTGCCGCGCTGTTCTTCCTCGCTCTCGCCGCCGGATCCTCCCCGGGGCAGGCCGAAGCCCTGGCCAAGGCCATTGCGGCCTACGCGGCGCCGCTGGAGGGCGCTGGGATGCTCTCCGGCGTGCTGCTCGTGGCCCTCGGCGACGAGCTCCCGTGGGAGCACTCGTGGGGCCTCGCGAACCACGAGCTGGGCGTCCCGAACACGCCCAAGACTCGCCTCTGCATCGCGTCCGTCGCGAAGCCGTGCACGTGCGTGAGCACGGCGCGCCTGAGCGACTCGAGTGGGTCGGGCTTCGCGCTGACCTGGGCGTGCGTGGGAGCGCTCGCGCGCTGTCGTGTTTCGCCGCGCGGCGTTTGCTACAAGCACGCCGCCGTGGCGGGCACGTTCCAGAACGTCAACGTCTTCTTGCGCACCGTCGTGCTGCTGGCGCTGGTGCTGCTCGCGGGCTGGTGGACGCTGATGCTGAAGACGCGGCTCGCCGCCAACGAGCGCACGCTCGCGCAGCGCACGGCCGAACTCGAAGCGGCGCGCACCGACCTCGAGCAACGCCAGAACGAGATCCGCGAGCTCGGGACCAAGCTGGAGGAGCGCGCGGCCGAGGTCGCGCGGCTGGCAAGCGTCGTGGCCGAGCAGGCGCGCGCACTCGAGACGCTCGAGCTCGCCAACCGTCTCTTGAAGGTCACGCACCGCGTGGCGCGCATCGAGGTGCTGGCCCAGGGCACGGCCGAGGCGCTGGAGAACGTGCGCACGACCCTGCGCTTCACCGAGCTCGATGCGGACGGCGAGCCGCTCGCTCCGGGGAGAGAGCTGACCGTCGAGGGCAAGACCGTCTACTTGGAGGCCCTCGTGATCCAGTTCGAGGATCGCTACATCGAGCAGGGCGACGCGCTGCGCGGCTCATCGATCGCGCTCTTCCGCCGCCTGTTCGGTGAAAACCAGAGCCCGAGCGCGGGTGTGCCGCTCGACCCGGTCGGACAACTGCCGCTCGTCTACGGCGGCGACACGACCGCCGATCCGCTCCATCGCGCGCTGTGGGAACGCTTCTGGGATTACGCCAACGACCCGGTGCTCGCGCAGGAGCTCGGCGTGCGCGCGCTGCAAGGCGAGGCGCCGTTCATCGAGGCGCGCGTGGGCAAGAGCTACCGGCTCGAGCTGCGCGCGTCGGGCGGCCTGGTGATCCAGGCGGAGTGAGCATGGAGCAGCCGCTCTCCGTCTTAGGCACCAAGCTCCCGGGCGCCGCCTACCGGCCACGGCCGGGCGCGTACGCGCTCGTTTTCGACGAGCTCGGGCGCGTCGCGCTCGTGCACGAGGAAGCCGGGTGGTACTTGCCAGGCGGCGGCATCGAGCCGGGCGAGACGACCGAGGAGGCGCTCTTGCGCGAAGTGCAAGAAGAGTGCGCCTGCGGCGCGCGCATCAGCGCGGCCTTCGCTCAGGCGCTCGAGTTCGTCGAAAACAAGGCGGGCGAGCGCTTCGAGGTGCACGCGCACTACTACCGGGCCGAGTTCGTCGGCGCGCCGAGCGTGAGCTGGCTCGCGCCGGCCGAAGCCTCTGCGCGCACGCGCCGGCGCAGCGACGCCTGGGCCATCACCGCAGCCACCGAGAAGCGCGCGCCGCCGCGTTTCGTCGATCTCTCGCACGTCGTGCACGACGGCCTGGTCACCTACCCGGGTCTGCCCGCGCCACGGATCGCCGAGCACATGGACCGCGCGAGCTCGCGCGCGCATTACGCGCCGGGCACGGAGTTCTCGATCGCGAAGATCGA
>JABFRZ010000393.1 GCA_013140785.1 Planctomycetota bacterium
GTTGCTCGGGCAACGCCTGTTCGACGACTGGAACCTGATCGCAGCCGCCCGCGCGGCGCGCGCAGCGCCGGGCGCGCCGTTGGCGTTGCCGCCGGGCTCGGTGCACGGTCTCTTGGTCACGCTCGATCTGTCCGAGGGTAACCCCTTCGAACTCGGCACCCTGGATCTATGCGCGCGCCCTGGCCCGCACGGCAGCATCGAACTCGCCGGACGCCTGGCGCCATCCCTGGGCGGAGCGATCACCGCTGCCGATCCGATCCGCGTCAGCGGCGCGCTGGACCCCGAGGCTGCGCGCGTGTGGGCCTCGGCGCGCGACCTCGCGCTCGTCGCGCGTGCCCTGCCGAGCGGCGCGCGGATCCTGTTCCTGCCCGAGGGCTTCTCTCTGCTCGAGGGCTCCGCGCGCGTGACGCTCGACTCGGCCTTCGAGCTGGTGTACGCCGAGGCCGCGCGTCCGCGCGGGCACCTGCGCGCTTCGCTGGTCGAAGGCCGCGTGAGCCTCCGCGAGGCAAGACTCTCGCTCGAAGACCTGCGGCTCGAGCTCGAGGCCGAACTCACCCCCGTCCCCGGCGGGGATCTCAGGACGCGCGAGGCCTGGGACGCACGCGCGACCCTCTGGGCGAACGTCGCCGGGTCACCGCTCAGGCTGGCGGCGGAGTTCGGACGCGGCGTCCGAGACGGCGCCTGGCTACGGGCCTACGGCAGCGCGCGCGACGTCTCGCTCGAACCCGAGGCGCTGGCCGAGCTCGGCCTCGAGCAGCGCTTCGCCTTCGTGCGCGAGATGCTGGACCCGCGCGGGCGCGTCGAGCTCGGTGCGACGCTAGCGCTCGGCCGCAGTGGAGTTGGCTGGACCCACGACGTTGGCTGGACCCACGACCTTGCGCTGCACGCGCGCGCGCGCGGCGAGCTCCAGCTCACCTACGTGGGTTACCCGGGCGATCTGGCCAGCGGTTTCCCTCTGCCGCTCACCAACCTGCATGGCGAGTTCGTTGGCGGCGCGCGCTCGCGCGGCCTGCGCCCCTGGCGCCTGGCCGGCATCGAGGTCGCGGGCGAGCACCCGAGCGGAACGCTGCGTGGCTGGACGCAGGTGAGCGCGCCCGAGCGCGGGCCGCTCTTGTTCGGGCTGCCGGAGGTGGATCTCTTCCTGTCCACGCCGTCCCTGGCGGTGGACGCGAGGCTGACAGAGACCCTCCTGGAGAACCGCTACCTCGCCTGGATCGTGCCCGACTTCGCGCCCGCAAACGGCACGCTGGCGGGCGACTTTCGCCTGCGCACCGGGCCGGAGCTCGCGGGCACGGGCGGCGCGGGGACGGTGCGCCTGCACGGCGTGTCGCTGCGCTGGAAGGACGTGCCGGTGCCGATGGACGGGGTAGAGGGCGAGCTCGCCCTGCGTTGGGCGCGCCAGCCCTCGGTCGCACGAGGCCGGCCGCTCGAGAAGCACCGCGCCTTCGGAATCGAGTACCAGCTCGACAACCGCGCTAGCCCGCACGTGGGCGCGGCGGCCCGCGTGCATGGCTGGCTGCGCGAGCCGCCGCGTCCACCCGAGTTCGAGCCCGACACGCCCCCTGAGGCGTTGCTGCAGGAGCTGCGCATCGACATCGACGAGCTCGGGCTGCGCGGGCACGACTTCGACCTCCTGGCGGCGCGCTTTCCGGCGCTCAAGCACGAAGTCACGGACTACGGCGCTGTCGGGCGCATGCGCGTGCGCTTCCACGGCTCACAGCCCGCGCCGTCGCTCGCCTTCCGCTCCGAGATCGAGGCCACGCCGCTGCAAGTGCACGTGCGCCCGCAGTTCTTCCAGCGCCAGACGCGCGACGTGCGCGGGCGCATCCTGATCCAGAGCGAGGAAACTCTCAGCGGCGACTTGAACGCCTCGCAGCTGGTGCTCACGGGCACCTGGCCGGGCGGGGTCGAGCTCTTCACGGCCGGCACGATTCCCGCACACGGCGACGCCCTGGTGCACGTCTACGGCGCCGGAATCGACCCCTCCAACACGAGCTTCAAGGGCGCGCTCATCACGACGCTCGCGACCGATCCGGCCTCCGGCGGGATCGATCTCTCGAGCTGGACCCTGAGCGGAGCGGTGGATTTCGCGCTCGAGACCAGCTTCGATCCGGCCAGCCCGGCGCCGGCCGAGAACCGCTACCGCATCCAGCTGCGCGACAACGATCTGCGCGCCGAGGAGCTCGTCTTGCGCGACCTGCACGGCACGCTCGAGCAGGAGGACGAGGTCATGTCGAGTCCGCTGGTCGAGGCCACGCTGGGCGGACACCCGCTGCAGTTCCGTAACCTGCGCGCCTTCCCGCTGGCGATCCAGGCGCGCGTGGCCGAGGCCGATCCGTGGCTCGCGCGCGAGGGCTTCTGGAAGGATCCGCGCGGGCGCGCGCTGCAGGCCGACCTGAGCACGCGCGACCTGCCGCTCGACGTCGCGCACCTCGAGGGCCTGCTCGAGCCCGAGACACTCGCGAGCCTGCGCGCGAACCCGTACTGGCGCGGGCAGATGGACATCCTGGGCGCGCGGCTCTTGGTCACGAGCGAGGCCGACGACCAGGGCAAGGTGGCCATGCGCGGCGCACTGCGCCTGCACGACCTCGCCATGCGCCTCGGGCTGCCGATCGCGATCGACAGCGCGCGCGTGAGCTTGGAAGAGCTGGTGCTCGAGTCCGAGCGCTTCCGCGGTTGGGCGCGCATCGCCGAGCTCGAGGCGCGCATCGCCGAGCGCCAGCTCTCGGGAGCCAGCCTGATCGCGGGCTACGTGGACGGACGCCTGACGATCGACAACCTGTCGGGCGACTTCGAGGGCGGACGACTCGAATCCCTGGGCGGCGCCCTGGGCGGCGCCAGCAAGGCGCTCGGGATCGACCTGTCGGAGCCCTACCGCTTCGACGTGGCCATGCGCCTCGCGCGCGTGAGCGTCGGTGGCCTGTTGCGTGGCGTGTTCCAGTCGAGCATCGCCGACGAGGGCGTGCTGGACGCGTCGCTGCAACTCTCCGGGACGCCGGGAGACGTTCTGGCCTTGACGGGCCGCGGCTCGCTGTCGCTGGACGAAGGCGCGCTGTGGTCGATCCCCGTGATGCGCGCGCTGTTCGTGCAGCTCGGCTTCGAGCGCGGCGGCCTGTTCAACCGCATGCGCGCGCGCTTCGAGCTGCGCAGCGGCCGCGTGCAGGTCTCGCACCTCGAGATCCGCTCCAACCTGCTCGACCTCGTGGGCGCGGGCTGGCAGGACTTGGACGGGGCGCTGTCCTACGACCTGGAGGTGCGCTACGGGCTGCTCGACCGGCTGGGGATCTTCGGACGCCTGCTCTATTGGCTCAACAACAGCCTGATGCGAGTCGCGGTGCGCGGCGACTTCGAGCGACCCGCCGTGCGCATCCGCAACTCGATCATCGAGCTCGTCTCGGGCTTCGACGAGAGTCCGCCGCGCAAGTTGCCGCTGCCGCCGTTCTCGGCGCTGGGACCGCGTTTCTGAGCGGGCGCTCCACCAAGCCCGGACGACGGAGAGCTATTGCCTGCATCACGGAGAGTCGGGACACTGAGCGCACGCATGCCCCGTCCCGAGCTCTTCGCAGTGGTGATGGCGGGCGGCTCCGGCACGCGCTTCTGGCCGGCCAGCCGGCGCGCCCGCCCCAAGCAGTTCCTGCCCGTGTGGGGCGGTCGAGCAA
>JABFRZ010000638.1 GCA_013140785.1 Planctomycetota bacterium
CGACCGACAAGCCCTCCGGGCCCTCCGCGGGATCTTCGGCGCCTGCCGCCGTTCCCACGGTTGTGCGAGCGGGCGTCACCTCGCACCACTCCTTCGAATGGCCGCAGTACGGCGGCAACTCGGAGCACCGTTACGTGCACCGGTACCGGGATCGGATCCTCGCGCCCAAGGTCCTGTGGTTCGTCCCGGGCCTGGCGGGTCAGCCGACCCTTGCCGGCGGCGAGCTGTATTCCGGCGGGGTGACCCTGGCACGGCTCGAGCCGCTCAGCGGCGAGGTGCTCGACGTCGCGCACTCGGGCTCGGCGTTGCGCGAGCGAGTCGAAGGGCTCGCGACCGACTTCGAGTGGGACGGTGAGGCGTTCCCGTGCCTGATCGGCGGCGCTCCGGCGATCTCGCGAGATCTCGTGATCGCGCGGGATGCGCTGGACGGCGGCATCGTCGCCTTCAACCGCCAGCTCGCGTGGCCCGCCTGGGAGTGGAGGCCGAACGCGCCGGCTCCTTCCGCACGGCCGGGGTGCCTGGTGGGCGACGATCTCTTCGTCTTCACGAGCGGCACTCAGGTCGTCGCGTTGTGGGTCGCGGATGGCCGTGAAGCCTGGCGCTTCGACGCGGGCAAGGGCAACGAGCTCGAGATGGTGCCCGCCTCGGACGGGAGGCTCGTCTACTTAGGCACCAAGGGCTGGTTCCAAGCCGTGGAAGCGGCGACGGGTGAGACAGCGTGGCGCGAGCCCGTGGGGGGAAACACGAAGAGCTGCCTACTCCTCGCCGATCGGGCCATCGTGGTGACCGAGCGGGTCGAGGAGGGCGCCGCGAACTCTCTACGTCACGGGGCGTGCGCTCTCGGTCTTGCACGAGGAACGCAACTGTGGAGGACGAGCTTCGATGAGTCTCCGTCCGACCCTGGGCTCGGCTCGGGTGGTCGCCTGCTCTGGGGCGTCGGCGGCGCGATCGTCCTCTACTCTTCCGAGTCGGGAAAGCCCGAAGGAGCGCGCTCCTCGCCGGATGCGGCGGATCCCGCGGATGCGCTCGGCTACGCGGGCAGCAGCGCCGTGACGCCGCTGGTGCCGGCCGGAGCCGTGGGCAATCATCGCATCCTGTCGCCGACCCTCGTCGAGAGGAGCGTGGTCTTCGGAGGTTCGGACGGGAATCTGCACGTGGCCGATGCGCTGAGCGGCGCGGTGCGCTGGTCCTTCCGGATGCCGTTGGGATTCGAGCTGCAGGACTTCGTGCACGCCGGAGACCTGCTCTTCGTGGCCACGTCTCTCGGACTGTTCTGTCTGGGCGACGCGCGAGACCAGCCCCCGGCCGCGCCGGGTTTCGTGCTCGAATGGTCGGGCGAGGAAGGAGAGACCGCCGCCATGTCGCTGCTGAAGGCCTTCGACCGCTAGCGGGCCGGACCCCCCTGATTCCTGCTAGGATCTGCGCCTTCTTCTCTCTGCGGCGCGGTCCGCGCGCCGCGTTCGTCCCTGCCCACCCGTCATGCGCCACCTCCTCGCCGTCGCCCTTTCGTTCTCGCTCTCGGCCTGCTTCTTCGTCGTCAAGGAGGGTCCGCCGGACGGGCACGTGCACGCCAGCTCGTTCCATGGCGGTACTCGCACCGCCGAGGCGAGTGCAGAGAAGAGCGGCGCGAACGCGAAGGCCGCGAGCGCCGTCTTCCCCTACGCGATCCACCAGAAGTCGCTCGCGAACGGCCTGAAGGTGATCGTCGTGCCGATGCCCGCGGACGGGCTGGTCTCGTACTGGTCGATCGTGCGCACGGGCTCGCGCGACGAGGTCGAGCCCGGCGTGACGGGCTTCGCGCACTTCTTCGAGCACATGATGTTCCGCGGCACGGAGAAGCACCCCGAGTACGACAAGATCACCAACGGCATCGGCGCTGACGCCAACGCCTTCACGAGCGACGACATCACCGCCTACCACCTCTCGTTCGCGAAGCAGGATCTGCCGATCGTCGTGGACGTCGAGGCCGACCGCTTCCAGCACCTCCAGTACGACGAGACGCAGTTCAAGACCGAAGCGGGCGCGGTCTACGGCGAGTACCGGAAGAGCCGCACGAGCCCGTTCTCGGTGCTGTTCGAGGCGCTCCAGAACGCGGCCTTCGACGTGCACACCTACAAGCACACGACCATCGGCTTCGAGGCGGACATCCAGAAGATGCCCGAGCAGTTCGAGTACTCGAAGAGCTTCTTCCAGCGCTTCTACCGGCCCGAGAACGTGATCGTGTTCGTGACCGGCGACGTCGAGCCGGCCGCGACCTTCGCGCTGATCGAGCAGAACTACTCCGGCTGGAAGAAGGGCTACACGGCGCCCAAGGTGCCGGCCGAGCCGCCGCAGACGGCCCAGCGCCGCATCACGGTGCCGTTCGAGGGCCAGACGCTCCCGCTCCTGTGCGTTTCGTTCAAGGGCGAGCGCTTCCTGCCCAAGGACCGGCGCACGCAGGCCGGGCAGCTCCTGGGCGAGCTGGCCTTCGGCGAGACCGCGCCGCTCTACAAGAAGCTCGTGCTCGACGAGCAACGCCTCGAGATGCTGGGCGCCTCCTTCAGCCCGAGCCGCGATCCGTCGCTGTGGTCGGTGTTCGCGATGGTGAAGGACCCGGCCGACGTGCCCGCGATCGAGGGCGAGATCTGGGACGCGATCGCCGTACTGCAGCGCGAGCCGGTCGCAGTCGAGCGGCTCGACGAGATCCGCTCGCGCGAGAAGTATGGCTTCCTCACGGGCCTGTCGACGCCGGACGGCGTGGCCAGCGCGGTCGCCTATCCGATCGCGATGACGGGCGGGCTCGAGTGCATCGAGCAGCAGTACGCGACGCTCGACCAAGTGACCCCGGAGGACGTGCAGGCTGCCGCGCGTGCTTGGCTTCGTCCCGAGAGCTCGACCGTGGCGCTCCTGCACACGGCCGACTCGCCGCCGGCGCCGGCCGTGCTCGCGCACCAGCCGGTGCTTTTCCCCGTGCCCGAGGACCCGAACGTGGTCTTCAAGCTGTGGTTCCAGGTCGGCAGCCAGGACGACCCGCCGGGCAAGGAGGGGCTCGCGGCGCTGGTGGGCGACCTGTTGAGCGAGGGTGGCACGAAGAGCAAGGCCTACGACCAGATCCTGGCCGAGCTCTTCCCGCTCGCGGCCGGGTACCGGGTCTCGGTGGACAAGGAGATGACCGTGATGAGCGGCACGGTGCACCGCGACAAGGCGGCCGAGTTCTACGCGCTCTTCTCCGACGCGGTGCTGAATCCAGGCTTCCGCACGGAGGACTTCGAGCGCCTGCGCGACGCGGCCGTGAGCGCGCTCGAGAACACGCTGCGCTTTTCGTCCGACGAGGATCTCGGCAAGGCCGTGCTGACGGCGCGCGTCTTCCGCGGGACGCGCTACGCACACCCGGCGCTCGGCACGGTGCAGTCGCTGAAGGCGCTGAGCGTGGACGACGCGCGCGAGTTCTGGCGCACGCACTTCACGAAGGAGAACGTCGTGCTCGCCCTCGGCGGCGCTTACACGGACGGCCTGCGCGCGCGCGTGCAGGCCGACCTCGCGCGCCTCGCCTCGGGCACGCCAGCTATGCTCGCGCCGCCGGCGGTCGCGCCGCTGCAGGGCCGCCACGCCCTGATCGTCGAGAAGCCGGGCCCCTCGACCGCGATCTCGTTCGGCTTCCCGATCGACGTCAAGC
>JABFRZ010000543.1 GCA_013140785.1 Planctomycetota bacterium
GTCGCGATGACCACGCTGGTCGGCTCGTTCCGCGCCAACGTGATCGACTGGAGCGCGCAGACGATGCGCTCGGACCTGTACCTGCGCCCGCTCACCGGCGGCGCGGGCGTTTCGGCCGGACGCCTCGCGCCCGAGGCACTCGCGCTCGCCGAACAGGTCTTCGGGCCCGGAAGCGTGGACCCCTATCACGAGAGCGTCGCCTCGGTGCACGGCGAGCGCATCGCGCTAGGGGGTGCGTCCTTCGCCATCGCCGCGCGCGAAGGCGGCGTTCCGTTCCTCGACGGACGCGACTCGCGCGCGGTCTTCAGAGAGGCCCTGGCGCGCGGCGGGGCGGTCGCCAACGAGTCATTCGCGCGGCGCTTCGACCTCGGGCGCGGCGCACGCGTGCGCCTCTCGACGGCGGGCGGGACGGTGGAGCGCGAGCTCGTCGGCGTCTACCGCGACTTCTCCGCGCACACCGGGCGGGTCGTGCTCGACCTCGACGACTTCAAGGCGCTGGCGGGTGATGAGGGGGCCGAGGGCGCCGACGTGTACCTCGCCGCAGAGGCCGACGTCGAGGCCGCACGCGCGCGCCTGCTCGCGGCTCTGGCGGGACTTTTCGAGCTCGAGGTACTGGACAACCGCGAGCTGCGCGCCGAGGTGCTGCGCGTCTTCGAGCGCACCTTCGCCGTGACCACGGCGCTGCAGGGGCTGTCGGCGCTGGTGGCCGCGCTCGCGATCGTGCTGGTGCTGACCGCACTGGTGCGCGAGCGCGAACGCGAACTCGCCGTCGTGCGCGTCCTGGGCGGCTCGCGTGCGCAGCTCGGCGGGATGGTCGCCGGTCAGGCGCTGTTCCTAGGCCTCGCCGGCGCGCTCGGCGGCCTGGGCGTCGGCCTGGTCGTCGGTTACGTGCTGGTCACGGTCGTCAACGTGCAGTCCTTCGGCTGGTCGCTGCGCTTCACGCTGCCGCCGTCGGTCGTGTGGAGCGCGCTCGCGGTCGTGCCCGGCTGTCTCGCCGCCGGCTGGATCCCGGCCTGGCTCTCACTGCGCTTGCAGCCGCAAGAGGCGCTGCGCGAGCCGGACTGACGGCCTGACCCGGGCAGTCCTGGGAGCGAGCATCGTCGAGGATCACGAAGCCACGCCGTCGTTGCTCGCTTGCAGCGTTGCCCTCGCGCGCGCCTGCGGCAGTGATCAGGCGTCCCGCGGCGCTTCCTTGCTGCCGACGATCGTGAGGTTCATGCCGATCTGGATCGACACGGCCTTGCCGTCAACCATCACGGTCGTCTTGCCGTTCAGGTACCAACCGAACGAGCCCGTCGAGAACGCCTTCACCTCCGCCAGCATGTCCTGATTGTTGATGCTGACCTTGAGGGGTTCGGCCTTGGCCAGGAACTGCGACTGCGACAACGGGCACGGGGACTTCGCCATGGCCACATGGTAGCCCGCCGGCTGCCGCCCCCTCCGCGGACTCCGCCGACGGCCGGAACGGCGGACGACAGGACTCGAGTCCGGCGAGCGAGCCGCGCTCGCACCAGGCGCGGGAGCTCGAGTCAGAGCGTGTCGGAAAAACCGCGTTGCGAGGCGAAGCGGGCGGCGCGGAGGCGAGGAAGGCGACAGCGAGGCGGCGCAGGCGGCCTCTGTGGCCGCCGAGCACGTCTCGCCGAGCCTGACGAAGCATCCGCCCCGCCCGCGAAGCCGCAGTAGCGGTTTTTAGGGCACGCTCTCAGGCCACGAGCGTGCCCTCGCGCTGCACGAGCTCGCGGTAGAGCTGTGAGAGCCGCCGCGTGGCCTCGCCGACCGCGCCGTCACCGATCGTGCGGCCGTCGATCTTCGTGACGCCCGCGAGCTCGCCCAGCGTGCCGGTGCAGAAGACCTCGTCGGCGCGGTGGAACTCGGTGAGCGAGAGGTCGCGCTCGGCGTTCGGGATGCGGTGCGCCTTGCAGAGCGCGATCACGGTGGCGCGCGTGATGCCCTCGGGGCAGGCGACGGGGCGCGGGGTCATCACCACGCCCTGGTACACGAGGAAGAGATTCGTGGCGTTGGTCTCGGCCACGAAGCCGCGCGTGTCGAGCATCACGGCGTCGTCCGCGCCGGCGGCGTTGGCCTGGAGCTTGGCCAGGATCGACTGCAGCAGGTTGGCGTGGTGGATCTTCGGGTCGAGGCAGTCGGGCGGGAAACGGCGGATGGCGCTCGTGACCAGCGTGAGGCCCTGCTTCGAATAGACCGGCGCCTTGTGCTCGGCCAGGACGATCAGCGTCGGGCCGCCCTGGTTGAGGCGCGGGTCCATCCCGGAGGTGATCTTCACGCCGCGCGTCAGCGTCAGGCGAATGTGCACGCCGTCGCGCATGCCGTTCGCAGCCAGGGTCTTCCGAATCTCCTCCGTGACGTGCTCGTGGCTCGGGATCTCGGCGAAGGCGAGCGCCAGGGCCGAGCCGCGCATGCGGTCGAGGTGCTCCTGCAGCTTGAAGATGCGACCGTCGTAGAGGCGCAGGCCCTCCCACACGGCGTCGCCGCCCTGCACGGCCGAATCGAACGGGCTGATGCGCGCCTGGTCGCGGTGCACGAGCTCGCCGTTGACGTTGACCAAGAGGTTCGCGTTGCGCTCGTCGAAGGTCTGGAGCATGGCGCGGTACTCTAGCGCTGAGCCGCGCGCCGCCTCACGCAACGATGGCCGCGCACGAACCCGAGCCGGCGCCTAACGCGGCCTCCGACCCAGCCTCGGCATGCGCGTCGAAAAGAGGCGGGCGTTGGGTTCCCCCGGCAGGCTGCTGCGGTGGACCACGCGCGCGCCGTCCGCGGTGAAGGCCAGCTCCTCGATGGTCTGGAACGAGCCGAGTGCGTGTGGGGCTTGGAGCCCGTCGATCGCAACCAGGAAGAGGGTGTCGGGACCCACGTTCGTCGCCGTGAAGACCACGCGTGTCCCGGAGGGGCTGAACGCGAAGAGATCCACGGCTCCGACGGCGGTACCTCCGCTCAGGTGCCGCGCGCTCGCGCTGCCGTCGAGCGGCACGGAGTGGAGCTCCGCCTGGCCCTGGAAGAATCCTTCGGTGTAGAGCACGCGTTCCGGTGCCACGGAGAAGCTCAGCACGTCCGTGCCCGGAGCGAGCGGCGCGTTGAGCTTCACGGGCAGGGCGCTGCCGTCGAGCGGGACCGAATACAGCTCGCCCTCGTTGTCCTGGTCCTGGTCGGCTCGATACACGACCCGAGTCCCGTCTGGATCGAGCTCGAAATCCGCGACGTTACCGCCCGGCACCGGCGGGACGTTCAGCTTGACGGCCGGAGCGGAGCCATCGCTCGGTGCGCTGAAGAGCTCGATGACCTGGTCGGTGTCCTGATCGACGGTGTAGAGCACGCGCTGTCCGTCGGACGAGAAGCGGATCGCGCGCACTTCCCTTCCGGCGGGCAGGGCCGGGTTGAGGCGGACCGGCGCGGAGCTGGCGTCGATGGGAACGCTCCAGAGGTCGAAGGCGTTGTCGATGCCGTGGTCGGCGGAGAAGGCGACGCGCTGGCTGGTGGGGTCGAGCGCGAAGAGACCGACGTCGCGCGTGCCCGCCACGAGGCCGTGCAGACGCACGCGTGTCGCGTTCGCGTCGGTGGGGACGGTGAAGAGCTCGCTCTTGCCGCTGACGAGCTCGTCGGAACGATAGACGACGCGCGCGCCGTTCGAGCTCACGGCGAAGTCCAGCACCTGGTTGCCGCCGCCCGCGATGTTCAGGCGTGCCGGAGGCAGACTGCCATCGGCGCGCACGGCGTAGAGCCCTTGCGTGAAGGGCGTGACCGCCGCGCGGTAGACCAGGTGCTCGCCGTCCGGGGCGAGTACGAAGCCCTCGAACGTCTCGCCCTCGGCACCGGTCCGCTTCTCGGCGGGCGCGCTGCCGTCGATGGGACCCTCGTACAGCGCGCGCACCGTGTCGCCCTCCTGACGCGCGAGGTAGGCGACGCGCGCGCCATCCGCCGACATCTGAGTCTTGACGTCGCCATACGAGTTGATCCCCGGCAGCGGCATCGTCCCGCTGATCTCCACGGCGGGCAGGGATCCGTTCGTGGGCACGTAGTGGAGCTCGAGCATGCTCGCGACGTCCTCGCCCGCGGCGTACACCGCGTGCTGGCCATCGGGCGTGAGCAGGAAGGTGTTCACCTCGCCGGGTGAGCCGAATCCGAGTGGGCCGGTGATATCGGCCGGAGCAGAGCTCGCGTCGAGGGGCTCGCTGAAGATGCGTTCCCCGAGCAAGGCTCCCTGCGAGCCCTCGAACACGCCGATGCCTTCCGGGGAAGCCTGCACGGGACCGACGTACCCGCCAGGCCCGAAGTCGGGCGTCAGCGGAATCGCGGGGCCGCCATGGATCGGAACGCTGAAGCTCTCGTAGCGACCTCCGGGCAGCGAGACCGTGTAGACGACGCGCCGCCCCGCGATCTGGAACTCGGAAAGGAGAGCGGTGCCGGGGGCCAGCGGGAGGTTGAGCTTGACGACACGCGGCGCGTCGCCGCGTCGAATCTTCCTGGTCGGGGCGCTGAACAGCTCGAACTGGCCGACCTGGGCCTGGTCTGCGCGATACACGGCGTAGCTCGAATCCGCGGAGACGGCGAACTCGCGTACGTCGCCCGCCACGGGTCCGCTGAGCTTCATGGGCTGGCCGAGCCCCTCGACGCTCGCGACGAAGAGCTCGAACTGCTCGTCCACGTCGCGGTCGGCGAGGTACAGCACGCGCCGGCCGTCGGGAGTCACGAGCAGCCTGGTGACGTCGCGGCCCGAGCCCATGCTGCCGCTGAGCTCGACTGGGCTCGCGCTGCCGTCGATCCGGACGCTGCAGAGCTCGATGTTGCCGTCGATCTCGCGGTCCACTCGATAGACCACGAGGTTCCCGTTCGGGGTGATCGACGGTTTGTCGAGGCTGAACGGATACTGCACCTCGCCGCCCGCGCTCAGCTTGACCGGGCTCGCGCTGCCATCGCTCGAGACGCTGTACATCTCCTCGAAGCCGACCGCCTCGACGTCGCCCACATAGACGACGCGCGTGCCATCCGGGCTGACGACCAGGTTGTCCACGGAACCGCCGGTCACGTGCGGGCCGCTGAGGTTCAGCGCGCTCGCGCTGCCGTCGATCGGGGCCATGAACAGGTCGGTGCTGCAGAAGAAGACGCGCGTGCTATCCGGCCCGATGACGGGGAGGGGAACGTGAGCCGAGTAGAGGACGTGCGGCGCGCCGCTCCCGTCGGAGCGAGCACTGCGCAGCTCGATCGGCCCCTCGGTCAGGTAGTAGACCACCCACTGCCCGTCCGGGCTGATGTACGGGGAGTAGTTGTTCATGCTCTCGATCGGGTACGAATCGACCGTGATCACCGGACCGCTGCCGTCGGTGAGGGTCGTGACGAGCGAGCCCGACGCATAGCAGACCGCGCGGTTGCCATCGGCGCTGAAGGCGATAGAGGCGCCGGCAGACTGGACGAGGTCGACGCGCGGACCGCTGCCGTCGAGCAGCACGGAGAAGTGATCGACGGAGCTCGTGAAATTCGGGTCGCGGACGTAGTAGACGACCCGACCATTGCCGGGGAAGCGCAGGAACTCCACGTTTCCGACGATCGGCGGCGTGAACGTGCCGCTCAGCTCGACGGTCTGGGCCTGGAGCGGCGCGAAGGCCGCGGGAATGAACGGGACGACGAGAGCAAGACTACGCATGGCAAGCTCCTCCGAGACCGGGCCGATCAGGACACGGGACCACGCGAGTCAGCCTACGCTCACCCCAGGAGGCCGCAACTCCCGCGCGGCCACGAGCGGCCCTCAACCTGCCTGGGGTCAGCCTCGGCCGGCGGCCTGCGCGGCGAGCTGGTCGCCGGTGAAGTCCGCCGTGGGCCCGTAGATCGGCGGCAGCGGCACGTCGCACAGGCGCAGGTAGACCGTGAGCTGCCCGCGGTGGTGGATCAGGTGGTTCATCACGAAGCTGCGCACGCAGGCGATGCGCGGCAGCGTGAAGAGCGTCTGGCCGCGCCGCTTCAGCGTCCAGGGCACGGCCAGCTCCGCGTCGCTGGCGGCCGCGAGCGCGGCGCGGGCAGCGCTGGCGTTGTGCTCGAACGCGCGCAGCATGGCCGCGGCGGACTCGAACTTCGGAGGCACGAAGCTCGGTCCGTCGGGCGGGCTCAGGTCGAACTCGGTCGTGCGCAGCGTCATGGGCAGCCAGGTGAGCACGCTCGCGACGTGCAGCGCGAGTTCACCCAGCGTCCACGACTTCGGGTGCGGGCGGAATCCAGTCTTCGACTCCGGCACGAGGCTCAAGACCGAGCGCGTGGTGGCGAGCTCTTGCTCGAGCTCGGGTAGGAGCGCGTCTCGGATCGCCATGCTTGCTCCGGCTACTTCCCGGCCTTGGCCTCGTCCACCAGCGCGAGCACGGCCTTCTCCATCTCCGCGTCGCGCACGTCTCGAAAGCGGATCACGCCCTTGGCGTCGAGCACGTAGATGGTCGGCCAACCGTTCACGTTCCACTTCGTGGCCAGCGGTCCGCTGGTGTCGCCGTCGATCGCCTGGCGCCAGGTGATGGCCCGCTCGGCCAGGATCTTCTTCACGTCGTCGGCGTCGCCGTCACTGTTGATGCCGAGCAGGGCGAAGGGCTGGCCCGTGAGACGCTGCACGAGCGTCTTTTCGTGTGGCAGCATGGCCACACACGGGCCTCACCAGTTGCCCCAGAAGTCCACCACCACGACCTTGCCGCGGTAGTCGGAGAGTTTCCACTGCACGCCGTTCTCGTCGGTCGCCTCGAAGTCGGGCGCGACCATGCCGAGCTGCAGGCGGTCGAGCTCGAAGAGGTGCCGATCGGCGGCCGCGGCGAAGGTCGAGTCCTGGCCGTAGGAGAGCTCGCCGTACTCGGACACGACCGCCTCGAGGCAATCGCGCCCCTCGGCCTTGTCCTCGCTCTTGGCCGAGTCGAGCAGGAGCTTTCCGAGCGCGAGCAGGGCGCCCGCGCGCACGCGCTCGTGCGGCGATTCGTCCACCATGGCGCGCAGGGCCTCGCGGTCCCGCACCCGGTCCGTGAGTTCGCCCAAGGCCTCGGACTGCATGTGCTGCTCGAGCAGCAGATCCACGATCCGCTTCGACTCCTTCGGGTCGTTCCCGATCAGCCTCAGCACCCACAACCAGGCGCGTGCCGCGGTCTCGGTGCCCTGCGCCTCCTCGGCCAGGGCACGGAATTCGGGGATGAACCCCTTGCCCGGCCGTCTGGCCAAAGCCTTGCTCTTCTCGGCCTCGTCGTGGGCCTCGGAGGCCTTGGAGTAGGCGTCGAGGGCTTCGGTGTCTTGCTTCTCGAAACGCTCGATCAACGCCGCGAGCTTCTTCTCGGATGTCGTGGCCGCCTCCTGAGCGGGGGTGGCCAACTTCTCTTGTCCCATGCCCGCTCCCGAGAGGAGTGCGAGCGGGGCCAGGACGAACAGTGTTCGCATGACTACCTCTTCTTGTTCGGAGACTTGGCGGGGGCGGCGGCTTTCTTGTGCTCGGGTCCGTGGCTCTCCGTCGAGCCGTGGGCGAGCTTGATGATCGCGAAGGTCGCGCCGGCCGGATCGGAGAGGACCGCAAAGCGCCCGACGCTGGGGATGTCCATGGGCGGCACGAGCACCTTGCCGCCGAGGGTTTTCGCGCGTTGTGCGTCGCCGTCGCAGTCGTCCACCGTGAAGTAGATCTTCCAGTTGGGCGGCATCGGGCCGTGCTGCGGCGTGATCTCCATCATGCCGCCCTGGGGTTGGGGCGCTCCGGGCGCGGTGATCTCGCGGTAGTCGTAGTCCCCGCCCTTCTTCACGCTCCAGCCGAAGACGTCGCGGTAGAACTTCTCGGCCTTGTCCAAGCCCTTGGTGGTGAGCTCGAACCAGCAGGGCGTGCCCCTCTCGCCCATGACGCCCGCGCCCTTGTGGGCCTTCGGCTCCCAGATCGAGAACGTCGCGCCGGTCGGATCCGTGCAGATCGCCATGCGGCCGACCTCCATGACGTCGAACGGGCCTTGCTGCACGGTGCCGCCGTGCTGCTGGATCTTCTTCGCGGCAGCGTCGGCGCTGGCCACGGCGACGTAGGACATCCAGTGCGGCGGCACGCCCATCGCGAGCAGGTTGGGCGGCATCTCGTACAGGCCGGCCAGCTCCTTGCCGCCCGACTTGCACATCGAATAGACGCCGAACTCGCCGGCCGGCTTGTCCTCGTACTTCCAGCCGAACAGCTCGCTGTAGAACGCCTTGGTCTTCTTGGTGTTGACGGTTCCGACTTCGGCCCAGCAAAACGCGCCGGGCTTGTGGCTCTTGATCTCGGGCATGGGTGGCCTCCTTGGTTGTTCCGAACGACGGGCAGGATCGTAGCTTCGCCGCGCCTGACGGATCGAACCCGACGTTGGTTTTCTGCGGTTTTCTGCGTTCCTTACGGGCGGCCGGCCCCGACGCCGGACCGGGTTCGGCAGTGGGTCAGACCCGACGCCCGTGCTTCAGCGCTCGCGCGTCTGGACGCGGCCGTCGTCGCTGCCGACGAGTAGAACGTGCGCGAGGCCGATGAAGAGACCGCTCTCGACCACGCCGGGGATCTGGTCGAGCTCGCGCTCGAGCGCGGCGGCGCAGGCGATGCCACCGGCGAACCGGCAATCGAGAATCTCGTTGCCGTTGTCGGTCAGGGCCGGCTCGCGACCGTCGCGCATGCGCACCGTCCAGGTGGCGCCAAGCGCGGCGATGCGGCGCGAGACGGCCGCGCGCGCGAAGGGCACGACCTCGACCGGCAGCGCGAAGCGCACGCCGAGCCGCTCGACCACCTTGGAACTATCCACCACGATCACCTCGCGCCGAGACAGCGAGGCCACGACCTTCTCGCGCAGGAGCGCTCCCCCGCCGCCCTTGATCATGTCGAAGTTCGCGTCGATCTCGTCGGCGCCGTCGAGCGTGAGATCGATCGACTCCACCAGCTCGAGGCCGACCAGCGGGATCCCCAGCGCACGCGCTTTGCGCTCGGTGTCGAGCGAGGTCGGCACGCCACGCAGCGCGAGCTTCTCCGTCCGCATGCGCTCGGCCAGGCGCTCCAGGGTGAAGTGGACCGTCGAACCCGTACCCAGGCCGACCGTCATGCCGTCGCGCACGAGCTCCGCCGCCGCACGGCCCGCCGCTTCCTTCGCCCGACTCACGGGAGGAATCTTCACGCCCGCGGAGCCCGACGCAAGCCCGCGGCTCTCCGGAATCGAGGGAAGAACCTGGTCACGCAGCTCGTCAAGGTGCGCGCCATGTGGGTCACTCGCTACGTCCTCCCGTTCGCCGTGGCCTTGGCCGCGTTGCTCGCATGCCTGGCCCCGCGCGAGCCCGAACCGACCGCCACGATCTCGGCGCGCGCGCTCCTGAACCTCGCCCAACGAACCGGCGGAGCGAACTACACCTTCAGCCGCGAAACGTCCGCGGCCCTGGAAGCGGCTTCCGTGCCGCGCCCGGGGGCGGACGCCAGCCTCCCGCAGCTCGAATCGGGTCTGACCGAGGCAGGCTTCCGGCTGCGTCGCCTGGGCACGAGCGAGCACGAGCTCTTCCTGGTCGAGCGCGCCAGCGACTGAGCGACACCCGCCGCCCGGAAGGATCGGGGTCCCCCCCAACGCCCTCCTAGCGTCTGGCGCGGGGTGGTAGACTTCCCGTGCAGTTGAGACTTGTTCTCAGCCCCTCCGCGAGCCGAAGTCTCCCCGACTGGTTTCCCGCATGGTGCGCCTCACTGAACTCGCCGACGGCCAAGTGGGCCGGCTGGTCGGCCTCGAAGGCGACCGTGCTTTCCGGCGGCGCCTGATGGAGCTCGGACTCCTGCCCGGGACGCCGGTGCGCGTCGTGCGCCGGGCCGACATCGGGGGCGTGCTCGAACTCGAGGTGCGGCGCGCGCGCCTGACGGTGCGCACCTCCGAGGCGCGCCTGGTGCTGGTCACGCCGTGAGCCAGGTCTGGCCGGCCCGGCGGCGGTAGCCGCCACCCACCCATGAGCCAGACGGGCAGCGTGACTCGGACCGCCGGCGGCACCCGGCGCGTGGCCATCGCGGGCAACCCGAACACGGGCAAGACCACGCTCTTCAACCAGCTCACGGGCGCGCGCGGCAAGGTCGGCAACTATCCGGGCGTCACGGTCGAACGCCACGTCGCGCCGCTCGAGCTCGAGGGCCACGGCGAGGTGCTGCTGATGGACGTGCCCGGCACCTACAGTCTGTCGGCGCGCAGCCGCGAGGAGCAGCTCGCGATCCAGGCCGTGGCCGGGCTGCACCCGCTCGAGCGCCCCGACTTGGTGGTGTGCGTGGTCGATGCCACGCAGCTCGTGCGCAACCTGTATCTCGTGTTGCAGCTGATCGAGCTGCGCCTGCCGGTGGTCGTGGCGCTGAACGTGATCGATCGACTCGAGGCCACCGGGCAGACGCTCGACGCGCGTGCGCTGGAGGAGCAGCTCGGCGTGCCGTGCGTGCCTGTCGTGGCCTCGAAGGGCCAGGGCCTCGCCGAACTGAAGCGCGCCATTGCGCGCGGCCTCGCCGATCCGGCCCGCTGCCGGCCGGGTTGGCGCTGGGTGCCGGACGATCCGCACCTCCTGTCCGACATCCGCGCGGTGGAGAAGGAGCTGCCGCCGGAGTGGAGCGGCGGCGACCCGGACCGTGCGCGCGCCTTGGCTCTGTGGGCGCTGCTTTCGCTCGACGAAAGCGACGAGCTCTTCGCCATCCCGCCCGACCTGCGCGCGGTGGTCGAACGCAAGCGCAAGCTGGCCGAAGCCTCCAAGCGCCAGCTCGACGAAGAGATCATCCGCGGCCGCTACGACTGGCTCGACGCGCGCGCAAAGTCCTTCCTGCGCGAGTCAGCCGTGCGCACCTCGCCCACCGATCGCATCGACCGCGTGCTGCTGCACCCGGCGCTCGGTTTCGCGATCTTCCTCGCGCTGATGACGGTCGTGTTCCAGGCCCTGTTCGCGGGCGCGGATCCGGTCATCGGCTGGATCGAGGGCTTCTTCGCGTGGCTGGGGGGCGCGGTCGGTAGCGCGTTGCCCGCGGGGCTGTTCGCGGACCTCGTCGCGAACGGGCTCGTGGCCGGCGTGGGCAGCGTGCTCGTGTTCCTGCCGCAGATCCTGCTGCTCTTCCTGTTCATCGGGATCCTCGAGGACACGGGCTACATGGCGCGCGTCGCGTTCCTGATGGATCGCGTGATGAAGGCGCTCGGCCTGCACGGCCGCGCGTTCGTGCCGATGTTGTCGGGCTACGCCTGCGCCGTGCCGGCGATCCTTGCCACGCGCACGATGGAGCGGCAGCGCGACCGGCTGCTGACGATGTTGGTCGTGCCTCTGATGACCTGCTCCGCGCGCCTGCCGGTGTACGGGCTCCTGATCGCGGCCATGGTTCCGGTGGGAAGCTCGAGCCCCTTCTCGCAGGGCTTGATGCTGGCGGGCATGTACCTGTTCTCGACCCTGATCGCGCTGGTCGCTGCGGCCGTGCTCGGCCGCACGGTGCTGAAGGGCCCGCGCGTGCCGTTCCTGCTCGAGATGCCGCCGTACCGCATGCCGCACTGGCCCTCGGTCGTGCGCATGATGTGGGAGAAGAGCAGCGTGTTCGTGAAGGAGGCCGGGACCGTGATCCTCGCGTGCACGATCGCGATGTGGGGGCTGCTGTCGTTCCCGCGGCACGTCGAGAGCGCGCCCGCGACGGCCGGCTCCGCGGACGTCTCGGTCGAGCCCGAGCTCGCGGCCGCGCGCCTC
>JABFRZ010000260.1 GCA_013140785.1 Planctomycetota bacterium
ACCCTGTTGCGCGAAAACGCGGCCGTCCTGCTGCTGCCGCTCGCCTGGGCTTTCGGGCGCGTTTTCGCGCAACAGGGTCAGGGCCCCGAGCAGGATCCCGGCGAGGAGCGCCCAGCGCGTGGCGGTGCGCCGGCTGGGCAGCGGCGCGAGCTCGCCCCGTGCCAGCGCGAGACAATAGAGCAACGCCGTCAGGCCGTAGGCGAGCGCGGTCTTCTCGATCTGCAGCTCGTACCAGATCGCGGGCGGGTACAGCGCCGCCAGCACGCCCGCGGCCGCGCTCGTTCTACGCGACGCGAAGCGCGCCGTGCCCGCCGCGATCCAGGTGGCGGCCAGCGCGCCGAGGACGCACTGCAGCAGGCGTACGAGAAGGGGCGCGTGGCCGAAGAGGGCGTACACGCCGCCGAGGAAGTAGGGATAGAGCGGGGCCTGGTAGAAGACCTGGTCGCCGCGCCATTCGCCGGCCGCGATGCGCCGGCCCCAATCGTCGAAGTGCCGCGCGTCGCCCAGCAGGACATCGTTCCAAGGGCTGCCGGCGAGCTCCGCCAGGGCCAGGAGCCGTACGCCGAGCGCCAGGAAAAAAATGACCAGCGCGGTCCGGCGCGCGAGGCAGGGCCCCTCGCGATCGAGCTCGTTCCGGACGGCCATGCGCGCTCGTCACTGTAGCTCTAGGCGTGCGTCGAAGAGGTCCCGGCTTCGCCTTCGCGCGCTCCGAGCGTGTGTCGTCTCGCTCGGAGCCAGCGCGGCGCCCGAGCCTCGACTGCGAGACCGCGCGTGCCGATAGGGGACATCCCTCCGCTCCCCCTCCTCTCTGCATGGACAATGCATCCCGCGCGGGCGACCTCGGTCCCCTGGCGAACGCCGCCGACGAGTGTCTCGTGTTCGACCTCGAGGGCCGCTTCGTGTCCGCCAACGAGGCGGCGCTGCGCGCCCTGGGGTGTGCCGCCGAGGAACTCGCGGGCCGCCACGCCTGGGACCTGTGCACGTGCCTGACCCCGAACGGCTTCGAGCACATGCTCGAGGCGATCCGCGTGGAGGGTCCGCAGAGCCTGCTCGGGCACCTGCGGCGCGGCGACGGCGGCCTGGTCGCGACCGATACGCGCTTTTGGACCGCGACCCACGGGGGCGAGCTGCGCGTCATGGCCTTGGCGCGCGAGATGCGCGGCTATCAGGGCGTGATCGACGAGCGCGACCAGCTCTCGGACCTGGTCGAGGCCAGCTCGGAGGCCGTGCTCCTGTTCGACGGCGAGTTGCGCGTGACCTACGCCAACGCGGCGGCGCTGGCGCAGCTCGGTTTCGAGCGCGCGCAGGACATCGAGGGCGTGGCCATGTGCGAGCTGGTCGTACCCGAGCAGCGCGCCTTCGTCGAGGAACGCGTGGTGCCGCACCTCGAGCGCGAGGCCTGGGATGGCGAGCTCGAGCTCCGTTCGTGGCGCGACCCGGCGGCGCGCACGCCGTGCTGGGCCCACGCCTTCGCGGTGCGCAACTCGCGTACGCAGAGGCGCGTCGGCTACGCCCTCACCGCGCGCGACGTGAGCGCGCGCCGCGCCGCGGATCGCCGCCGCACGCGGCTGCTCGAGCTGGCCGAGGTCTCGCGCCGCGTGGCGCTGCAGCTGCTCGGCCAAGGTGATCTCAACCAGGCCGTGTTCGAGATCTTGGCTGGCGTGGCGCGCGTGCTCGGCGTCGCGCGCGGCACCTTGCACCGCCTGCGCGAGGACGGACGCTGGCTCCTGCGCACGCACGAATGGACCCCGGAAGGCGGGTCCATTCACCAGAAGGACGGGCCGGCACACGCGGGGCAGGAATGCCGCTGGCTCACCGCGCTCCTCGAGCACGGCGAAAGCCTGCGCATAGACGACAGCGTGCCGCTCGAGGCCGTCGAGCGCGAGCTGCTCGACCCGGGCGAGCGCGCGTTGCTCGCGCTGACCGTCGCGATCCACGGGCGGCTCGAGAGCGTCTTCTGCTTCGTGCACGAGCGCCAACACACCTGGGAGGACGACGAGATCGCCGCCGTGCGCCTGATCGTGGACGCCTTCGCGCGCGGGGTCGAACGCCAGATCGCCGAGCGCGAGAAGGACCAGGCGCGGCGCGAGCTCGAGCAAGCCGTCCAGCGCGAGCAGGTTGCCAGCCGCTACAAGAGCGAGTTCCTGGCGAGCATGAGCCACGAGCTGCGCACGCCGATGAACGCCATCCGCGGCTACGCCGAGTTGCTCGCGCGCCCGCAGATCGAGCGCGCGCTGCAGGAGACGTGGATCCAGAACCTGCGTCGCAGCAGCGAGTACCTGCTGGGTCTGATCCACGACGTGCTCGACCTCTCGAAGATCGAGGCCGGGCACATGCCCCTCGAACGCGAGAGCACCTCGCTGGCCGAGATCCTGGGCAGCGTGGAGGACCTGCTCTCGGCCAGCGCGCGCGAGAAGGGCCTGGAGTTCACGCTCGCGCTCGAGGGCGAGCTACCCGAGCACTTCGAGACCGACCCGGTGCGCCTGAAGCAGATCCTGGTGAACCTGGCCGGTAACGCCATCAAGTTCACGAGCCAGGGCTCGGTCGCACTGCGCGTGCGCCGCGGGCCAGGGGCCGGCGAGCACGCGACGCTCGCGCTCGCGCTGAGCGACACGGGCATCGGCATCCCGCCCGAGGCCATCGACAAGCTCTTCCAGCCCTTTTCGCAGGTGAACCAGCGCTCTGGCGGCACCGGACTCGGCCTGCAGATCTCGCGCAGCCTGGCGCGCCTCTTGGGCGGCGACATCCGCGTCACGAGCGAGGTCGAGAAGGGCAGCGTATTCACGCTCGAGCTGCCGCTGCACGGCGCGCGCGGGACACTGCACTCCCTGCCGCCGCGCGGCGCTGTGCCTGCCCTGGCGCGCGCCCTGCCGGACGAGCTGCGCGAGAAGCGCATCCTGGTGGTGGACGACAGCTTCGAGAACCGCGAGGTGCTGCGCTTCCTGCTGCAGGAGGCGGGCGCGAGCTCGGAGAGCGCCATGGACGGACAGGCGGGTGTCGAGCGCGCGCTCGCGGCCGAGCAGGCGCGCACGCCCTTCGACGCCATCCTGATGGACATGAACATGCCCGTCGTGGACGGCTTCGAGGCCACGCGCCGGCTGGTGCGCGCCGGCGTCTCGAGCCCGGTGATCGCGCTGACTGCGCTGGCGCTACGGGGCGACGAGGAGCGCTGCCGCGCGGCCGGCTGCGTGGCCTACGTCGTGAAGCCCATCGTTCCGTCGGTGTTTTTCGACACGCTGGCCAAGCACTTGCGTCCCGCGCCGCCGCGGAGCACGGAGCCAGCGAGCGAGCGCGGGACGCCTCGGGCCGATACGGACGCGGACAGGCAGGTGCTCTCGCTGGCCCAGCACCCGCGCTTCCGCGGCCTGGTCGAGCGCTACGTCTCCTCGTTCCCCGAGCTCGCGCAGCGCATCCGCCAGCTCGAGCGTCAGGGGAACTATGAAGCGGTGCGTACGCTGGTGCACCGGTTGCGCGGCACGGCGGCGTCCTACGGTTTCGCGGGGCTGTCGCAGGCCGCCGGACGCTGCGAGGACGGGATCCGTGCCGGCGCTGCGCGGGAAGAACTAGCGCGCCAGCTAGACGACCTGGTCGGGCGACTCACCGTGGCCGCGGCCGGATAGCACGCCCCGTCCTCAAGAGCGAAGGCCATTCGTG
>JABFRZ010000345.1 GCA_013140785.1 Planctomycetota bacterium
GCACGGGCACGGCTTCGGACAGTGTGCTCTCGACCAGAGCTTCGAGCGCCTGGGCGCGGACGCGCGCATTCACGTCCGCGAGCATCAGGCGCTCGAGTTCCTGCACGCGCTCGGCCCCGGCCGCGCCCGCCAGTGCGGTGCTGCCCAGGGCCTCGGCCAGGAGCCGACGCACCTCTGGATCCGGGTCGCGGACGAGCTCGAGCAGGCGCGCACAATGAGACGCGCTGGGAATCTCAGCCAGCAGCCGCGCGCGCGCGCGGCGAGCGGGGAAGTCGGCCTTCTCGAAATCGGCCAGCGCGCGCAGCGCGGCCGGCTCGCCCAGCGCGCTGAGACGCGCGAGGGCCTCGCTCCACTCCGGCTCGCGGGCCGAATCGAGCGCGCTCAGCCAGCGCTCCAGCTCCTGCCCATCCGCCGCGCCCCCCACGCCCGCATGGCCGAGCACGGCCGCGAGCAGGAACGCGGTGAGCGTGGCGCTCATGCCTCGCTCTCCGCGGCCTCGGTGTGGGCGCTGCGGTAATCGAACGCGCGCCGAGTCAGCCCCACGCTGCGGGCCGCGGCGCTGACGTTGCCGCGGTGCTCGCGTAGCGCGCGCTCCATCATGGCGCGCGTCACGTCGTCCAGGCTGAGGCCCAGGGCCAGCGCGTGGCGCGCCAGCTCGTCGGCCGCACCAGCGCTGGCCTGGCGCAGGAAGTCGAACTCCTCGGCCGCGACCGGTTCCCCGGCCGTGCCTGGAGCACGCAGAACGAGCACGCGCTCGAGCGCGTTCTCCAGCTCGCGCACATTGCCCGGCCAGCCGTGCGTGCGCAGGATCGCGAGCGCTGCGGGCGAAAGCGTCCGCGCGGCGACGCCCACGCGCGCCGCGACCGCCGTGATCAGGCCCTCGGCGAGGGGTCCTAGGTCGTCGAGGCGCTGGCGCAGGGCCGGCACCTCGAGCGGCAGCACGGCCAGGCGGTAGTAGAGGTCCGAGCGGAAGGTGCCCTCGGCCACGCACGCCTCGAGCGGCTTGCCGGAAGTGGCCACGATGCGCACGTCCACCGGCACCACGGCCTCGGCCCCGAGTGGCTCGACCACGCGCTCCTGCAAGACGCGCAGGAGCTTGACCTGGGTCTCGAGCGGCAGATGCTCGATGTCGTCGAGCAGCACCGTGCCGCCCTCGGCGCGCCGGAAGATTCCCAACCGCGCACGGTGGGCGTCGGTGAAGGCCCCGCGCTCGTGCCCGAAGAGGGTCGCCTCGATCAGGCTGCTCGAGGTCGCCACCAGGCTAGCCGCGACGAAGGGGCCATTGGCGCGGGCGCTCCACTGGTGCAGTCGCGCGGCCGCGCGACTCTTGCCGCAACCGCTCTCGCCGGTCAGGAGGACGGTGCTCTCGCTCGCGGCCGCGCGCCGCAGCTGGACGAGGAATTCTGCCAGGGCCGGGCTGCTACCGAGGAACGGATCCGGGCCTGAATCCGGGCCTCTTCCGGGCTGCGGTTGCGGCTCTCGGCTGACTTCGCCTCGGTTGACGGCCACCCCCTAGATATAGCAGACTCACCCTCCATTTAGAGCCGGACCACCGGCGGGGCCACGGCCCTGCCGGCAAGGGAACGGGAGAAGCGGGCAGCGGTCCGCTTCGCTCGTTCTTCTTTGTCCGGAGCTCCCTTGCCCCACCCCATCCAGCCCAATGAACCCCGAAGACCTTCTGAGGATGATCGACATCCTCCACCGCGAGAAGGACATCCCCAAGGAGACGCTGTTCCTCGGGCTGGAGGATGCCATCGCGACAGCCATCCGCAAGCGCCTCGGGTTGGGCGATGATCTGGTGGTCAAGATCAACCGCCAGAAGGGCGAGATCGCGGTCGAGGACGCCGAGGGCGAATACGACATGGACCTGGCCGACCTCGGGCGCATCGCGGCCCAGGCCTGCAAGCAGGCCTTCATCCAGAAGGTGCGCGAGGCCGAGCGCGACGTGCTCTACGACGAGTACGAGACGCGCGTGGGCAGCCTGGTCAACGGCACGGTGCAGCGTTTCGACTCGGACAGCCTGGTGATCAACCTGGGCCGCACCGAGGCCTACCTGCCGCGCGAAGAGCGCGTGCGCGGCGAGACCTTCGCCCCCGGCGACCGCATCCGCGCGATCGTGCTCGAGGTGCGCAAGGACGGCCCGCGCGTGCGCATCGTCGTCAGCCGCACGCACCCCGACCTGGTGCGGCGCCTGTTCGAGCTCGAGGTGCCCGAGATCGCCGACAACATCATCGACATCAAGCGCGTGGTGCGCGAGCCCGGCTACCGCACCAAGATGGCCGTGCTCTCGCAGGATCCCAAGATCGACTGCATCGGCGCCTGCGTGGGCGTGCGCGGCTCGCGCATCAAGGCCGTGATCGACGAACTGCGCGGCGAGCGCATCGACATCATCCGCTGGAGCGACTCGCTCGAGCAGCTGGTCATGAACGGCCTCAAGCCGGCCTCGATCCACCTGGACAACATCTACGCCGACGTGGACAACCACTCGGTCGTGGTGGTCGTGGACGAGGACCAGCAATCGCTCGCGATCGGGAAGAAGGGCCAGAACGTGCGCCTCGCCAGCCGCCTGTGCGGCTGGGACATCGACATCAAGACGCGCGAGGAGTTCGAGGCCGAGGGCTTCGACCGGCCCGAGGGCACGGGCGGCGAAGGCAGTGAGCCGCCCGCGGACGGCGACGGCGACTCCGAACCGGAAAGCGAAGAGCCAACGGCGGCCTCCACCTCGCTCGACGCCCCGCGCATCTGAACGCCGCTCACACGACCCACAGCCCTTCCCACTCGAAATTGAGCGCCAAGAAACGGGTTTACGACATCGCCAAGGAGATCGGCATGACCGGCCAAGAGCTGGCGGCCAAGCTCCGCGATCTCGGCTTCACCCAGATCAAGAGCCACATGACGGCTCTGTCCGATTTCGAGGTGCTCGAGATCCAGGCACGCCTCGAGGCCTACGGCATCGTGGGCGAATCGTCGGCCCAGGAGTCGAGCGTCGGTGGCCTCAAGCTCAAGCGCAAGCGCAAGGCGTCCAGCGAGGGCGTGGCCGAGGTAGCGGCCGAGCCCCCCAGCCCGCCGCCTCCGCCGGTAGAGGTCGCTGAGGCGGCGCCGGCACCCGTCGCCGAGCCGGAGGCGCCCGTCCACGAATACGCCCCGCCCAGCGAGCCCGAGTCGCTCGCGCCGGTGCAGCATGATGTGCATGCGACTTCGCCGCGCCGCGTGCCTGAGCCCAGCGTCGCCAGCGAGATCAGCCCCGAACAGGTCCAGCCCACCGAGCCCGAGCCCGAGCTGGAGGCCGTGGCCATCGCGCCCGCGGAGCCCGTTCCGACCCGAGGCGAGATCGCAGAGATCACGGTCACGCCCGAGGCTCCGGCCAGCGAGGGCGATGGCAGCATCGTGCGGCCCTCCGCCAAGCGCCGCAGCGGCACGGTGATCGGCTTCATCGACCCGGCGCAGTTCCAGCGCCAGCAACCCGTGCGGCCGGATTCGCGGCGGCTGCGCTCCTCCGACGACGTCGTGCCCGACGTGAAGCCCACCATGGGCCGCGACCGCAAGGCCGGAGTCGTGCGCGGCGACACCACGCGCGGCACGATGACCGCGCAGGAGCTGCGCGACCGTGAGCAGGGCCGCTTCCTGCGGCGCAGGCGCGGCCAGACTGGGC
>JABFRZ010000542.1 GCA_013140785.1 Planctomycetota bacterium
CGCGCCCTTGCCCGACTCGTTCGACGCCTACCTCGCCGGTTTGAAGCCACGCATGCGCTCGAAGGTGCGCAGCGCGCTGCGCGCCGCCGAGCAACGCGGCGCAAAGCTCGCGTGGTGCGCGCGCGAAGTCGGCGTAGAAAGCGCGCCGGCCCTCGCACGTGGCGAGCTGTGCTGCGCGCGCCTGCTGGAGCCGGACGGCGCGGTCAGCGCCACCCAGCTCGGCCAGCGCATCGGCGCGTGCTACTACCAGATCCAAGAGGGCTTCGACCCCGCGCGCGAGGACGAGCGCGTGGGCACCGCCCTGCGCGGTCTCGCGGTGGCCGAGCTCATCGTGCGCGGCGTGCGCACCTACGACTTCATGGCCGGCGACTCGCAGCACAAGCGCGATTGGGGCGGCGCGCCGCGCCCATGCACCACGCTCGCCTTCCCGCTCCCGAAGTGGCGCGCGCGCCTGGCCTACGGCCTGCGCGCCCGCGTCGAACGCTGGCGGAGCGCCAGGGAACGCACGCTGCCGGCGGCGGCGCCGCCGGCCGACTGAGCCCGAGGCGCGCTCGCCTACTTCTTCCCGTACTTCGTCAGCTTCATCCCGCCATCCCCGAGGAGCCCGACCCCGCGCGCGTAGTACTTGTGCTCCTTCTCGTCCGGCTCGAGGGGCGTGGTCTCCTCGACCTTCAGCACCCGCTCGAACTTTCCGGCCGGCGTCTCCCTGGTCTCGGAGAGGCTCTGGATCTCGGCCCGATCGAGCGCGGCCCCGGGTGCCACCTCCTGATAGTGACGAGCGCCGAGCAGAGGCGTGCCGGGCATGAGGAGGCCGGCGCGCGCGCCGTTCTGGCCGGCGAGCCAGCTCCCGCCGTGGTCGGTGAGCTTGCCGTCGGAATAGTTGTCGACGTCCTCGCCGAAGTAGTAGACGTCGTTGGTGCGCTTGCTGATCGCGAAGTAGTTGCGCGAGACCTCGACCAGCTCTCCGTCGTCGGTCTCGCGCTCCTCCACCACGCGCGTCTCCACGTCGCCGACCTTCTTGGTCTCATCGAGGACGGTGATCGTGAGCGTCTCGCCCTTGCCCTCGAAGCTCAGCACGTAGCCGGGCTCGAGGACGAAGTACGGATTGGTGCCGGAGGATGCGAGCTCTCCGACCGCGTAGTCGAACTGATCGGTGAATGCGCGCGCGTCCTTGTCCTGGGCTCCGTCTTGCACAGGCGGCGGCTCGGATCCGGCGGGGTACGGGAGCAAGAGGAGCGCGGCGAGCGCCGGCGCCGCGAGGCTCTGCACGGGGACGCGGACGGGCTCTCGCGCGGGACTGCTCGGGTGCGAAGGACACATGCGAAACTCCTTGTGGCTCGTTTCGGCGAGGTTCGAGCTGGGGAGCGCGAGGCTCGCGCTCCTTGCCAGAGGCTCCGGCCCCGCCAGCATCGATCTTCGCTCGGGTCGGAGCCGCCGCGCATTACCCGAGGATGACGGCGCTGGCCCGCCACCGTCTGGCCTGGCGGAGGAACCCTGGTTGTAAGCGCAGGTCCGTCCCCGTGCCGGCCTTGTCCGGGGGGGGGCTGAACCAGGGGGCGGTGTCCTGAGGGACACCACCAACCAGGGAGTCGCGTGGAAGCGCCCGGTTCCCCTCACGCCTGAAGCCCTCCACCGGCGCGTCAAGCCACCAACACGAAACGAGATCTACACGCGGCGCGCCAGCGGGCGTGTCGAAGCGCAGACCGATCTCGAAGCGACGATCGCCGAGCGCGAGCGTGCCCTGGAAGTAGCTCGGGTGGGGCTCCTGGAACGAGCCGACAGCCAGCAAGAGCCACATGCAGAGCGACACGATCGATGTCAGCGCGGCCATTGCTCCGAGCCTAGCCTTTGGCCATGGCGGCGCCATCCGCGGGCGCTTTGGCTCCCCCGGGGCCAGATCCGATCCGACGAACGCACGTCATCCGTCCCTGCGCCGAGCGCGACGTGGCCGCGGACTGAAAAAACTGACGCGTCCGTCCGCCGTGGAGGCGAAGGTCGCCCGAGCGCCTCAAGACGCGGAAGCGCGTGTGCCGAACCTGCCTGCACGGCCTCGCGCGCGACTTGCGCACCAGGCCGCGACTCTCACACAGGGGATCTCACATCGTGCACACGCGCCGCCATCCGCTGACCCTACCGCTCCTCGCCTGCCTGTTCGTCGCCAGCGCGTGCTCCGGCCTCGCGACGCTCGGGATGAAGCAGAAGGGCGGCCTGGAGCGCGTGGACGAGCTCCTGTCGCACGTCGAGCGCGTGCAGGTCGAGGCCACGGTCGCCAAGGAGCGGGCCGAGGGTGCGCTCGATAGTTTGCGTCAGCTGATCGCGCCTGGCTTCAAGGGCGAGCCCACGGTGGCGCACGCGGAGCTCGTGCGCGCCGTCGAGCAGTCCGCGGAGCAGGCCGAGGCGCTGCAGCACAGCGTCAAGCCGCTGCGCAAGACGGGCGAGTCGGTGTTCGCGCGCTGGACCGAGGATCTCGAGGCCTTCGGCAACCTGGCCATGCGCCAGCGCAGTCAGGAGCGCCTCGAGGAGACGCGCCGGCGCTACGACGCGATCCTGGCGGCCACCGTCGCGGCCCAGCTGGCCTACGATTCGTTCAACGGCGACCTCTCCGATCACGCGCTGTTCCTCGAGCACGACTTCAACGCCACCTCGGTGGCGCTGATGGGGCAGGAGCTCGACGGCCTGCGCAACCGTGGCAAGGAGCTCGCGAAGCGTCTCGACGCCTGCGCGGCCTCGTGCCAGGCCTACGTGGAGTTCTCGGCGCCGAGCGCGCAGCTCGCGCCGATCGAGGAAGTGCCCGTTGCCAAACCCGAGGCAGTAGTCGCACCGGCGCCGAAGACTCCGGCCAAGAAGCCGGCGCCGCCCAAGAAGCCCGCGCCCGCACCCAAGCCGGCCCCGAAGGGCGGCTGATCGAGGCGCCGCGGCGCTGTGCCTCGGACGCCAAGTCTGCGCAGGACGCGACGATTCCTACCAACGAGACGTCACCCGAAGACGCACCGCGGAGACGCGGAGGGCGCGGAGACTAGGCGGAGATGAAATCCATGAAGGGGTGCCGCCCTCGTTTCCTCCTCCTTCGTTCTCTGCGAGGCTCCGCGCCCTCCGCGTCTCCGCGGTGCGTTTGGGTTGCGGGCGAAGCCCGCGCTGAGATGGGCACGGCGAGCACGATCCCATGAGCTGGCTCCTCCTGCTCGGACTCGTGCTCGCGCTCGGCCTCGCCTTCCTGGCGACGCTCTCGCGCCGCGCCGAGCTCGTGCGCATGCAGCGCGGACTCGAGCAGCGCGAACGCACCACGCGCGCCGGATCCACGGCGCTGCTGCAATACCCGGTCGTCGATCTCTCGCGCTGCCTGGGTTGCGCGACGTGCGTGGCCGCGTGTCCCGAGCAGGGCGTGCTCGAGCTCGTCCACGGCCAGGCCGTGGTCGTCAACGGCGCGCGCTGCGTCGGCCACGCGGCCTGCGAGCGCGAGTGCCCGGTGGGCGCGATCACGGTCACGGTCGCGAACCTGGCCGAGCGCGACGACGTGCCGGCGCTCTCGCCGGCGCTCGAATCGCTCTCGGCCCCGGGCGTGTTCCTGGCGGGCGAGGTCACGGCCCACGCGCTGGTCAAGACCGCCATCGAGCAGGGCACGGCCGCGGCCGCCGGGACAGGCGAGCAC
>JABFRZ010000608.1 GCA_013140785.1 Planctomycetota bacterium
GTCGAGGAGGTAGCGGCCGAGGCAGGCTTGGATGATGCGCTGGTGGTGCTCACCGGTGGCGCGCGTGAGTTCCTGCTCGTACCGCGTCCGTTCACCGCGCGCCGTCTCGAGGTCGTTCCGGAGCTCGTGGAGCGCGGGCTGCTCGCGGCCCTCGTGCTCGCCGCCGACGCGCCGCGGCGACAGTGAACGAGCCTCTGCGCGTGCGTGAGCTGAGCGCTGCCGGGCGTGGCGCGATCCGCGTACTCGAGCTCACCGGCACAGGTGCCCTGGAGCGCCTGGCCATGCTCGCCCCCAGTGGGCGGCCCGCGCCCGGGGAGTTCGGCCCACGGGCACTGCGGGATGCGAGCGGCGAGCTCCTGGACGAGGCCCTCGTCCTGGTGCACACCCCGAGCCGGGTCGAGCTGCACCTGCACGGCGCTCCAGCGTTGATCGCACGCGTCGTGCGCGAGCTCGGCGTCGAGGCGGTGGAGCCCGGCGATTCCGAGAGCATCGAGGAGCGTGCCGCGGCGAGGCTGGCCTCGGCCGCCAGCGAAGCCGCGGCTCGGATCCTGCTCGATCAGGCGGGAGGCGCATTGCGCGCCGAGTTCGAGGCCCTGCTCGCCCTAGGCGAGGGACCTCTCCGCCTTGCCGCCCGCGAACTCGGACGGCGCGGTCGGATCCTGCGTTGGCTGCTCGACCCGCCGCGGGTCGTGCTCGCAGGGCCGGTGAACGCGGGCAAGTCCACGCTGTTCAATCTCCTGGTCGGGCGCGAGCGCGTGGTCGTGCATGCCGCCGCGGGTACGACCCGCGACGCGGTGCGCGAGCGTGTGCAGCTCGGCGCGTACGTGATCGAGGTGTTCGACACGGCCGGCGAGCGGGTCCTTGCCGCAGAGGAGGACCCCGTCGAAGGCGCGGGCCAGGCCCTGGCTGCGGAGCTGCGCAGCTCCGCCGACCTAGTGCTCTGGCTCGCTCCGCCGGGGACCACGCCCCCGAGCTCGACTCCGCGCCAGTGCATCCTGCGCAGCCGCTCCGATCTCGAGGCGGATGGAGTGGGCTCCGCGGGTTGGCCGGCAATCTCGGCCCTGCGCGCCCCGGCGCGCGCGCGCGAGGTCGTGGAAGAGACCGTGCACGCGGCGCTGGAGCTCCCGCGCGAGCCCTGGGTAGCAGGCGCCGGTGTGCCCTTCGAGCCAGAGTGGACCGAGCGACTCGCGCGCGACGAGCCGGCCACGCTCGCGCGCGCACTGCGCGCCTGGCTCGAGCCGCCCTCCGTTGATCGTCGCGGGCCCTTCGCTTAGACTCGGCGGGGGGCCGGGGTCGCCTTCGAGAGGCCGAACAGGCTCGGCTCGGGCGAGCCTCGGGCCCGGGCTCTTCCTCGCGCCAAGCATGCCCCGGATCCGGAATCTGGTGTCCGTCGATGATCTCTCTACCGCAGAGATTCTCGAGCTGTTCCAGCGCGCCAAGGAGTACGCCAAGGACCTGCGCGCTTGGTCGAACGTGTGCCGCGGGCGCATCCTCGCGAGCCTGTTCTATGAGCCGTCCACCCGCACGCGGCTTTCGTTCGAGTCGGCCATGCAACGGCTCGGGGGCGGGGTCCTGACCGCGGCCGAGATGTCGAGCTCGAGCGCCGCCAAGGGCGAGTCCTTGGCCGACACGGTGCGCGTGGTCAGCGGGGCCTACGCCGACCTGATCGTCCTACGCCATCCCAGCGAAGGCGCCGCGCGTTTGGCGGCCGAGTTCGCGCTCGTTCCGGTCGTCAACGCCGGGGACGGCAGCCACGAGCATCCGACCCAGACCCTGTGCGACCTGTACACGTTGTGGATCGAGAAGGGGCGTCTCGAGGGGCTCGACGTCGTGTTGGCGGGCGACCTGCGCTACAGCCGCACAATTCACTCCTTCGTGTACGCCCTGGCGCGCTTCGGCGCCAACATCGTATGCGTGCCGCACCGCGGCCTCGAACTCCCGGAGTACGTGGTTCGCCGCTTGCGCGAGGAGCATGGCACCGAGCCGGTGCGGGCCGACGCGAGTGACTTGGGAGATCTCGCGCGCGAGTCCGATGCGGTCTACCTGACGCCCAACAAGCCGCACCAGCTCTCGCTCTTCACCGACGCGCGCGTACTGCGCGTGGATCGCGTGGACGCGGTCTACATGACGCGTGCGCAGACCGAGCGTCACGGCGACGCCGACATGGCTTCGCGCTACATGCGTCTGTCGCAGAGCGCCATGTCCGCGGCTCCGCTCAAGGAGGCGATCGTCATGCACCCGCTCCCGCGCCGTGACGAGATTGCAGCCGATCTCGACGACGACCCGCGCAGTCTCTACTTCACGCAGGCAGCGCGCGGCGTGCCCGTGCGCATGGCGATCCTGGCGATGCTGCTCGGGTGCCTGGAGCTTTCGGCCGAGCCGGTCGAGCACGAGGAGCGCCTTTTCCCGGTCGAGTCGGGCGTCAACCCGTGCCCGAACACGAACTGCATCACGCACACCGAGAAGCGTCACCAGCGCCTGGGATACAAGCTGACCTCGCGCGACCCGCTGCGCGCGGCCTGCGGCTATTGCGCCCAGGAAATCCCGATCGGCCTGGTGGGCTGCACCACGACGCGTCACTTCCACCCGCGCGATTCGGCCGCCGCCCGCAAGATCCGCCCCGATCATCTGGTGTTCTTCCGGGACGAGCAGCAGGCGCTGGCCCTCGGGTTCTCCGCCGCAACGCGCTGACCGGGCGGCCGAGCGCTTTCCGCACGCCACGTCTGGGCGATACTGAGCGCCCCAGGAGACTCGCGCTTTCGACGCGGGGCGCGCCTGCCCCGAGCGCGAGCTCCCGGACTGGACTCGGAAAAATCAGGCCGAACCGTTCCCGGGATTGACCCGAGGCGGTATGCCGTTTGTATCCTATCGGCCCTGTCCACCTGGGCCGTCGCGCGCACTTGCGAGCGAGGTCACCTCGAAGCCTCGAACTCCAATCCCCATGCAGGTCTCGTCACGCGCTTCGCACCGTTCGTGGCCGCGGTCTTCCGCCGTCGCTCTCTTCCTCTTGGCCGGACTTGCGGGCGCTTGCGGAGGCTCCGCCGGCAGCAGCGGTCAGTCCGGCATCACGGGCAAGGAAGAGACCAAGCCGGGCGGCGGCTTCTTCTTCGTGGACGTGAACGGCAGCGGCGGCTCCTCGAACGTGCGACTCGCCGAAGTGCGCTGGGGGCGACTCGTGGACGTGCACGAGGTCGATGGGTCCGGCAAGCGCATCGAAGATCACGTCTTCCGCGACATGGTGATCGAGCCGTTCGTCGTGACCGACAACACGAGCTACGTGCTCGACCGCAACTCGGTCACGCAGCGCGAGCGTCTGACGATCCTCGCGCGCAAGACGGGGGTGCTCGATACCTCAGGCTTCGATCAGCTTCTGGCCGCAGCGCGCGACGCGCTGCCCCTGGTCACGGAGAAGGGGTTCTCCGCTCCGCCGCCGTTCTCCGCCGTTCCACGCAACGCGTGTCTGGTGCTGCGCTTCGACGACTGCCTCGACGACAGGGCGACTTCGGCGCTGAATCTCCCCAACACCGTCAAGGTCTTCAGTGGCTATCCTCCCAGCACGTTCTTCGCCTCGCGAGTGGTGTTCGATCCGAACCACGGCGCCTTGGTCGGCGGGCTCTTCCATACCACGCGGGTTCTGGTGGACCTGACCGCCTCGGAGGACGAGACCGACACGCTGACGTATCCGCTGGACGTCAACCCGGTTGGCTTTCCCGCCAGTGTGAGTTCGTCACAGTCCACCAACCTTGGGGTGCGCATCCCAACCCGAGTGGACGTGGGCTCGGGGCAGTCTCGGGTTCTCACCAATCTGTCGGGCCAGCCGCTCGACACGAGCAGCAACGGGCCGGTGGATCTCCTCTCCCCCACACGCGACGTCTTGCGCGCTGCACGCTCGGGGCAGGATGGAGACGCGAGCAACGGCTTCCTCCCCGACTCGATCCGCCCGCGCGTCGTGGGGGGCTGGCCGATCACGGTCACCAGCGCGGCGAACGACCCAGGTGACCCTGGTTTCGACTTCGTTCTGGCGCTCTCGTTCACGACAACTTGTCTGAACGATCCTGCGGTGGGAGACGTGATTCGCATCAATGGCGCGCACCTGGAAGTCACGCAGGCCGCCGCGCTGGTTGGCTCCGACGTGGCCGGCCTCAGGGTTCGCTCGGCCGTGGTCGTCAGCAACTCGCTCACGCTACAGGGCCAGGGGCTCTTCGAAGCTCCGTTCCACCCATCGCTCGCGCTGGGCAACGGGTGCTGGGTGAGCTTCCTGCCCAACGCTTCCGCGTTTCCCGCGACGGGCGTCTTGACCTCGGCCCAGGTGCAGCTGCGCTTCAGCGAGCCGATGGACCCCGGCACGCTCTCTCCCTTCCGGAACTTCTTGGTGGTCAAGGGTTCGGCCCAGGCGCTGAGCTCGGCCATCAGCCACAACGTCATCGTGGGCGAGGTGACGCCGAGCAGTGACCTCACGCTGTTCTCGTTCGTGCCGAAACTGCCGCTCCCCCACGTGAGCGGAAACAACGAGACCCTGCACGTCGAACTAGGTGATCCGAGCGACCCGCTCATCAGTCCGCGCGACTTGGCGGGCAACGCGTTGCGTCACGACCTGCCCTTCGTGGACTTCACGATCGATCCACCGGAGTTGGACCAGAACAACGGCGCCATCGTCCTGCGTTTCGAGGACGACAACCTCGACGAGTATGGGGCGAACGGAGGCGGTCCGGACACCTTCGCGGACCTGCGTGGTCAGTTTTTCCCCAATGGGGAGAAGGGTTCGATCTTCCCGCGGGCCGTGTCGTTCGCTGGCTGGCCCGCCGACCGGACGAACCCGGTCCCGCGGAACATGGTCCCAGTTCCAGGAGGGGTTACCTACCCCCTCAATCCGCTGGGCGCGAAGCTGCAGACGTTGTGGCGCTACTGCGACTTGGGCTGGAACGCCCGCGACGAGACCAAGTACGACCTGGACGTCGTGGGGTTGAGCTGGTCGCCGGCGGCAGGGGGCGTGCAGGCGGACTTCTACGAGCTGTTTGAGATTCGGCTCGGCCACAGCCGCTGGCTGCCAGACGAGGCTTTCCAGACCTCGGGCTTGCCCTTCGGTACGACCTTCGAGGGGAACTTCCTGGCCGATTCGAACCCCAAGGTCGTGCACAGCCGGACCCTGGGCTACGCACTGAACCCGAGCAATCGGTTCACGGCGACGACCGGGGTGGTGATGATGCCCTACCCGCTCAACTTGGGTTCCTTCCCGGACGTCACCTACACTTGGCGTGACACGGCGATCCTCACCTTGGGCGCCGATGGTGGCGCCGGGACGCTCACCCCGGCGCCCGGCATCCCCCTCGACATCGAAGACGTCGTCAACGTGATTCCGAATGGCACCGCGGGCTCGATCGCGGCCCGGACCCTGGTGCCTTCGTTCGGGCTTCCGCTCTTGATCGAGTTCAGCTGTTTCCCATCCGACTCGGGTCTGGGTATCAACGCATTGGACGTTTCCCTGGGTCAGCTTCCGGCAGTCCCGCCCGCACTTCCCCCTCCGCCCCCGAACTTCCGGATCTTCTCTGCTGGCGGCATTACCAGCATCGGGACCGAGGCGCCAATCCTCCCCGACAGCGAGCTGATCCCGAAGGGCGGATTCAACGCAACCACCGGCTTGACCACGCCGCCGGGTGACAACGTCTTCTACCTCGGCCAGCTCGACACGGTGGTGCGGCTCAGCCGAGTGCATACCGTGTGGTTGGATTCGGGTCTTGGCGATACCTCGTGGAAGAGCCCGGTGATGGAGCCGGCTGCAGGACAACCGTCCGGCACCCTGATCCTGCTGGACTTTCGCTCGGCGTCCAACTTCAGCGGCGGGGGCACCGCTCCGTTCAACGGGGCGGCGCTCAATGCCTATGGAAACCAGACGACCAATGCGCCGCTCCCCCCCCCCATCGGTTGGTCCAGCAACATCGCACTGGCGAACCCCAAGCGCTTCCTCCAGACACGCATCACCTTCGTGAACAACCCGGCAACCGGGTTGAGTCCGGAGTTGACAGCCTTGGCCTTTCCCTACACCAAGTAGGACTTCGCGCTCTGGCAGACCCGGCGGGGCCCCACCACATCGGGTGAGGTGGAGTTCCCAAGGCCGCTTCAGGGGGAAGTCAGACCCGCGCGTGCGATTTCGCACGGAGGGCTCGTCCGGCGCCCAAACGCCCTGGAGTCGGGAGCGGTTTCGCCACAATCAAGCTCGAGAGGAGTCGACGCCCACGCCCTGCGCTACCAGGGCGCGAAAGACATGGGGCATGAAGTTTGTATCGCGGCGCGCCATCCAAGGTAGTCTCGCCGCTTCCAAGGGCGATGGAGCCATGGACCCAGCTTGACCCTCTCGGGCATCCCATGAAAAAATCGTCCCTAGCTTCCCTGCGGCTTCCCCGGCCTCTGAGTGGCCTCGTCGGCAGTGCGAGCCGTTTGCCGAGCTCCGATGAGGCCGCACGGCTACCTATTGACTCCAACGCGATGAGATTCTGGCGCACGTTTGGGATCGACAGCTCGGCGCTCCTGCACAGCGTCGCGGCCGGTGTGGCGATCTTCCTCGGAGGCTGTAGTTCCGGAGGGGGTGGAGGCGGATCGACCATTGGGATCCCTGGGCAGGAGCTGGTCAAGCCCGGCGGTGGAACCTATTTCGTCGATCAGAACTCCGCCGGCCGGGCTTCGCGCCTGCACCTCGCGGAGGTTTTCTGGGCGCGCTTGGTGGACATCCACGACGTCGATTCTTTTCGCCGCGTGAATCCTCAGCCGCGCTTCCGCGACTTCACGATCAGCGAGAGTGTGCAGTCCGACGGGAACAACTACGTGCTCGACACCAACCCGATCACGCAGCGAACCCGGCTCGTCGTCCTGCGCGAGTACGGCGCGCCGGACACCGGCTTCGGAACCTTCGACAGCTTGCTGCGCTCGGCCGCGAACGGGCTGCCGCCGGTTCAGCCCAAGCACGACGACGGCTCGACGGGCGACCAGTACTCCCTCGTTGCGCGCAACGGGACTCTGGTTCTGCGCTTCGACGACCTGCTTGACGACGACCTGGACGCCCTGACGGACTTGCCCGAGACGGTCAAGCTGCTCGCGGGCTACCCGCCCGTGACGCCATTTCCTTCACGCATAATCTTCGATCCGAACCACGGTGGCGTCGTGGGCGACCAGTTCCACTCTACGCGGGTCCTGATCGACCTGACCATATCAGAGGCCGAGCGAGCAGACATGGTGGTTTCGGCGCCGATCAGCACGGTCGGCCTCCCTGCGAGCTTGACCACGACGACCAACCCCAATGTCGCGGTTCGCATTCCCTCCCGCGTCGATTTCGGTTCGGGCCAGTTCGAGCTCCTGCGCGGCCTGTCGGGATCGCCGCTGGCGCCCCTCGAGAACGGCCCCGTGGATCGCCTGGCGCCAACGCGCCCGATCGTCCGGGCCATGCGCGCGGGCAATTCCAGCGACCAGAACAATGGCTTCCTGCTCGATCTCAACCCGCCTCGCATCGTCAGCGGCTGGGCGCTGACCGTCGATTCGGCGCTGGCCGATCTGCAGGGCCAGCCGGGCGTCGACTACCTCTTGGATCTGACCTTCACGACGGTTTGTCGCGGTGCCCCCGTTCCCGGGGATGTGATCTCGGTCGGCGGTATCTTCTTGGAGGTCACGGAGCAGAACGCCGATCCGGACCTGGACGGCCGCGTCCAAGATGTCCGGGCGCGAAGCCTCTCGGACCAGCCCCTCGGCTCGGGCACCAACCTTCTCGGCAATGCCCTCTTCCAGTCGACCTTCGAACTCGCGGACCCGGCCCCAAGGGGCTGCTGGGTGACCTTCTCTCCCCAGCCGACGACACTCCCCGCGACCGGTGTCTCCCCTGAAGCCGAGATTCTCGTGCGCTTCAGCGAGCCGATGGATCCGTCATCGATCTCGCCCTTCGACAACTTCTACTTGGTGACGGCCGATTCCAACACACCGGTCAACTCCGGCAACCTTGTCGTTGGCCGGCACCGGCCGTCCGACGACCTGAAGGAGTTTTCTTTCGATCCGACCCTGTCAATTTCGCACCAGCAGGGCACGGCCGAGGGCTATCACGTGCGCATCGACGGGCCGACCGACCTGGCTGGCAACGCCTTGGCTGAGGTCCTCCCGCCGATCAACTTCCTGATGGCCCCGGAACAGCCGACAGTGCGGACCGGTGGCCTGGTGATGCGCTTCAACGATACGGATGAGATTCCGCCAATCGGGCTGCCCGACCTGCGCGGCCAGTTTTTCTTCGACTTCGACGCCGGACTGATCCGCCCCCGTCCGGTGGCTTTCACTTCCTACCCAGCCGACCGCACCAATCCCGTGCCGTCGATCATGATTCCCTTCGCACGGGGGGTGGCAACCCCGCTGAGTCCGCTCGGAAGCAAGCTGCACGCCGTGTGGCGGTACTGCGACCTCGGCTGGCAGGTTCTCGACGAGACCAAGTACAACCTCGACGTGTTCGGTCTCTCCTGGGCGCCGATCGGGGGGACGGTGGTCAACGATTTCTACGACAACTTCGAGATCCGGCTGTCGCACTCGGCCAAGCTACCGGACGAGGCGATCGATAATAATCTCCTGCCCAGGTGGGACTTCTCGGGTTTGGTCCCGAAGGGGCGCGACTTCGACGAGAACATCCTTGTGGATCCGCTTTCACCTCAGAAGTTGGTGCATTCCCGCAACCTTGGGTACCAGATCAACTCGGCCAACTTGTTCCTATCCAGCTCGGGGCGCAACATGTTGCCCTACCCGCTCAACCGTGGGCCTGGAGCGTCAGCCACTTACGTTTGGCGGGACACTGCGGTTCTGGCAAAGGGTGCGCCCAATGGTATCGGGATTCCGCTCGACATCGAGGAGGGCGTGCCGCTGTTTCTCGAGGACAAGGCGGGCATTGTGGCGCGCCCAGGCCAGGTTCCTTCGTTCGGTCTACCGCTCCTGATCGAGTACCGCGTCTTCCCATCGAACCAGGGCATCGGTCTCAACTCTTTGGACATCTCGCTGGCCATCAACTCGTCTCCACTGCCTTCGTTTCGCAGCTTCTCTACGGGGGGCTTCGATGTCACTGGCCAGGCCGTGCGGATCAATCCCGACGAGCAGGTTCAGCCCCTCGGCGGCTACAACCCTCTCAGCACGCCGGTGCCGGGTGCACGTACCCCGCGCGGCGACGACAACGCCTTCTACGTCGGCCAGCTCGACGTGGTGACCCGTATCGCCCGGGTGCACACCGTTTGGCTTGACACGGATCAGGCGAGCCCAGACCTGGTCGACCCGATCCTCCTTCCGGACCGAGGTGACCAGCCTTCCAATACGGAGGTTATCGTCGAGTTTCGGGGGGCTGGCGGGTTCACTCTGTCGGACCTGGACGCGGATCTGGGAAGCGTGGTGGACGAGAGTGAATTTCCCTTCAACGCCCAGCGGCTGAACGCCTATGGCGACATCTTCGCCATCTTCCAGGTTGGCGCCCAGGTTGGCACCCATGCCGTCCTGGGCAGCACCAGTTTCCCCGGTTCGGTCCAATTCACCAACGGGACCTCGACCTGGTCCTCAGACATCGACTCCATCGATGGTTCTCGGTTCGTGCAGATGCGCTTCACGTTCGTCAGCAACATCGAAACGGGCTTGAGCCCCGAGCTGTCTGCCGCAGGCGTTGCTTATTCCGAGTAGCGTTCAGATCTAGGTTCTCTCTCCCCCCCCTCAACTCATGCGCCACCGTTCGGTCTGCCGCTCCTTTCTTCTCGCGCTCGGTCTGTTCACCGCAGCCTGCTCCAGCGGCACCGGTGAGGAAGGTGACGACGGCTTTCAGCTCACGCGCATCTCGCTGCTCGAAGGATCGGTCTGGAAGGTCAACCAGGAGATCGTGTTCACATTCAGCGAGCCAGTGGACTTCAGCTCGGTCAGTCTGAACACGATCAGCATCCAGACCACCCTGGGGACTCCGGCAACGGGCTCGTTCTTCTTGCGCGGCGTCGACCGGGTCGTGTTCCAACCGAGCTGCCCGAGGAATGACCTCCTGACTGATTCGGGATTGATTGCCGGAGGAGTGCCCTACGTGATCCGCGTAGCAGGACGCTCGAGCGGGGCGGCAAACACCATCCGCTCGACCTCGGGAGCGGACCTCCAGGTCACGCAGACGCGCAACTTCACCACCGATGCGGTGAACTCAGCTTTCCTCGACACCGAACCGGGTGGCCCACTTGCCATCGTGCGTGCTCAGGGCACCAGCGGCCCCACGACCTATCTCGAGCTCGGCGGAGATCCGGACGACCGTGTGTACTTCGAGCGGGACGCGAACCAGAACCTCGTGTTCTCGGTGGATGGGATTCTGGTGCAGCAGTTCCTCGTTCCTCTCAATCTCTACGGCGATCCCGCCACGCGCGTCGCCGTGGTGATCCAGTTCGACCAGTCGATCAGCCCCTCTTCGGGCAACGTGTCATCCGACGTCATGCGTCTGGAGTTCTTCGACAACACCGCGGTCTGGCGCCCGCTCGAGACTCGCGTGACTCTGGTGGCAAACTGCACGGATACCGGCGCACGCGTCCGACTCGACCCGGTCGGCATCCTGCCGCAGGGCAGCCAGATCCGCGCCGTGGTGCAGGGGGGGATCGCCGACATCGTGGGGGAAACAACAGGACCTGCGGACACGAGCTTCGCCGTCGTGGATACCCAGCTGGTGGACTTCACCAGCCTCACTCCTTCCGACGACCTGAGCGACCAGTTCGCCGAGTCTTTCGACTTCGGCAGCGGCTCCACCCTCACCTTCCGTGACAGCGCGTTGCTATCCGCTTCTCCTGACGCTTCCTGGGGCAACGGACTGCTCACTGCAGCCTTCCGCTTCGAGGGTTCGGGCGGTCCGGGCGGCACCTTCGACTGGCTGGTCGAAGATGGGGACCGCATCGTTCTGGACACAGACCAAGGGTTCATCCTCGGCGCCGACGGGGTCACGGTTCAGGTCGTGGACGATGGTCGCATCGACGTGCGCAACATGACGATCGAAGCCGGGGGCGAGGTGATCGTCCAGGGCACGCAGCCGCTGCGGGTAGACGCTACGGGTGACGTGATCATCCGCGGTCTCTTGGACCTTTCGGGGGCCAATGCCTCAGACGTGATCGTGCCCAATAGGGGCGGCGAGGTGGAGCTTGGCGGCGCGGGCGGACCTGGGGGCGGCAGAGGAGGAAACGCCAACGAAGTAAGGACCAATTCAACCGCGCGTGGCGGTGTTGGGCAGGGGCCGGGCAGCAACACGAACCCGGGCGGCGGTGGAGGGGAGAGCGGCTTTCAGGTGCCTACCCACCTCAATCTCAAGGAGGCGCGGCGGCCCGGCGGTGGTGCGGGCGGCAGGTTTGCCGCGAACGGAGGGGCTAACGGAGGCCCGGGTGCCGCCGTGGCCAATAGCGCGGTGACGGGGCAACCACGTCCCAACGGAGGCACGGTTGCTAGCGGTCCGTTCGTTGACGGGGGCCCCGGTGCTGCCCTCAACAACTTCTTCGGAACGAAAGCCGTGGCCACGGCCGGGAACGTAACCAGCCTGATCCGCGGCGAGCTTCCCAGTCTGTGGGGCGGCTACGGCGGCGGCGGCGGCGGCAACGCCAATCCGGCCGACAAGTTCCCGACTCCCAACTGGACCACTTCCAG
>JABFRZ010000155.1 GCA_013140785.1 Planctomycetota bacterium
GCCTTCCGAGGCTCCGGCCCGGCATTGCTGCCGTTACCGCTCGGGTGGCTACATGTGTCGTCGATCGGTCACATGGGCAGCTCCTTTCATCTGTCGAGAGAACATGGCCTTGCCTGACGCACCGGAGAAGGGCGCGGAGCCCGAGATCAGCGCGACCGCGTCCTGGCTGCCGTCCAGTGGAGCGCTGAGGAGGCGCAGGCGGGCGTGGAACACGACGCGCGCGGCGTCCGGACTGACCCAGAACGAGCTCGCGTACCGGTCTCCCCGCAGCAGACCGCGCAGCTCGCGCGCCGGCGCACTCCCATCGATCGGGACAACCCAGAGGCGCTCGGCGACACCGGGCGGATCATCTTCGAACACGACCCGGTCTCCGGCGAGCTCCCAGCTACCGAGCCGCTCCAAACGGGCCAGACCGCGCGGCGCCTCGCTCCCAGCCAGGCGCACGCTCCAGAGCTTGCTCTCGCCGGCCTCGTCCTGAGCGTAGACCGCGCGCGTCGAATCCGCGCTCACCAGCACGTCCACGGACTGGAAGGCCAGACTGAGCTGGCGCGGCCGCGCGCCGCCATCGATCGGCACCACGAACAGATCTGTGCTCCCGTCTCCCTTCTGATCCGCGCGGTACACGACCGAACGCCCGTCGGACGTCAGCAGCCAGCCGGGCTCGATCCCGCGCGCCAGCAACGGGTGCAATCGCACGGGCGGCGCGCTGCCGTCGATCGGCATGGAGTAGAGCGCGCCTCCCAGGCGGCACACGACCCACTTGGAGGTCGGGTCGCAGCGGTACTCCAGGACACCCCAGTCGCTCAGCGCGCGCGCTGGCGACGAGCCGTCGAGCGGCACGGAGTGGAGCCCGAGGTACTCGACCTGGGTGCCCGGGCGCCGGCTCTCGCGGTACACGAGCCAGCGACCATCGGGGCTGAGCGCCGTGTCGACCTCGTACTGTCTCACGGATGCCGTGGCGAGCAGGGTCGGACCCACGCTGCCGTCGATGGCGCGCGAGAATAGCTCGACGCCGATCAGGCTGGTCTGGCGCTGGAGCACGACGTTCCGGCCGTCCGGGGCGAGCTTGTAGCTGACCCGGTATGGACTGCCGTCCGCGGGCGCTTCGTCGAGCCGCACGGGCGGCGCGCTCCCGTCGCAGCGCACGCTGAAGACGTCCAGGCGCCCCACCGTGGTCTGATCGGCCGCGTACACCGCGTACGTCCCGGATGGGTCCACCGCGAACGACGCCACGTCGCCCAGCACCGGCCCGAGCGGCAGCGTCGGATGGAGCTTGTGCGCGGGCGCGCCGCCGCCGGCGGGAACTCCGTAGAGCTCGAGCACGGAGTCGATCTCCTGATCGGCGCGATACAGGACCTGCTCGCCGAGCAAGGCGAGCTCGAAGCCGTCCACGTCGCCGTTCAGGACCTGCGGGCCGCTCAGGCGCACCGGCGCGGCGCTGCCATCGCAGGGGACGCCGTAGAGCTCCTGCTGGTTGCGCACGTCCTGGTCGGCGACGTACACGACCCGCTCAGAACCGGCCACGATCGCGAAGTCGAAGTCAGAGAAGGACCCGGGGGGGAAAGGCCCCGACAGCTCGCGCGGCGAGGTGCTGCCGTCGATCGGCACCGAGTAGACCGGCATGCCCTCGACTCCTCGCAGCCAGGCGCGGAAGACCACGCCGAGCGAGTCGGGCCGGACCTGGAACCCGCGCACGTAACCCGCGAAAAACGCCTCCAAACGCACGGCTTGTGCGCGGCCATCGATGAGCGCGCAGTGGAGCTCCTGCCTTCCCGCGGGTTGGCTCACGACAAAGACCACGCGAGTGCCATCCGGGCTGATCGAGAAGGCCGGCCTACCGGAGGTGTTCTCGACGTCCGCCCCGCTCGGAAGCGGCACGTTGAGCTTCACCGGGAGCGCGCTCCCGTCGATCGGCACCGAATACAGCTCCAGCACGTTGCGAGTTTCCTGGTCGGCGACGTAGACCGCACGCCGGCTGGTCGGATCGAGGGCGAACTCCGAGACCATGCCGCCAGACGGGAGCTCCGCGTTCAGTCGCACGGCCGGCAGCTGGGCGTCCATGGCCACGCTGAACAGCTCGGCCACGCCATTGACGAGCTGATCCGCCCGGTAGACGACGCGCGTCTCATCGACGCTGATCTCGTAGCTCTTCCCGAACTCCCCCAGGCCGACGTCGCCGCCCGCGACCAGCGACCCGCTGAGCTTCACGGGTGCGAGCCCGGCGTCCACGGCGTAGAGCTCCAGCACCTCGTCGTCGTCCTGGTCGGCGCGGTACACGGCGTGGCTGCCGTCGGCGCTGAGCTGGAAGTCGCGCACGTCTCCGCCGGCCGTCATCGGCGCGCTGAGCTTCACGGGCGAGGTGCCGCGCTCGATCGGCACGCCGTAGAGCTCGTTCACGTCATTCGTGTCCTGGTCCGCGACGTAGGCCACGACCGAGCCGCTGGCGTCGATTCCGTAGCTTCCCACGCTGCCTTGGGAGACGAGCAGACCGTTGAGGCGCACGGGGGGCCGGCTGCGGTCCGGTGGCACGCTGAACAGCTCGCTCGAGGTGCGATAGACCACCCAGGTTCCAGTGCGCGCGAGCTGGAAGTGGGTGATGTCGGCGCTCGCCGCAAGCGCATGGCTCAGCTTGATCGTGGCGGCGCTACCGTCCGTGAGCGTCGCGTACAGCTCGTACTGCTCGTCCGTGTCCAGGTCGGCCGTGTACACGGCGCGTGTTCCGTCGGCCAAGAGCGCGGAGGATTGGATCGTGCCGACGACCGGTCGTGCCAGCGGCCCGTTCAAGCGCACCACGGCTTCCTGCAAACCCCGGCCGGAGGCACCAAGGGTGGTGCAGAGCAGCGCGCAAAGCTGAAGCGAGGCAAGCATGGCGATCTTCTCGGGCCCTCGGCCCACGGCAAGTGTCGCGTGAGGCCGGGATTCTCATGCCTCGCGGCGGGCGGCGGACCGCCTTCGTCGCCGTAGGCACGCGTGAAGTTGTGCGTACACCACCCCGCCGCCAGCCGCGCACGGCGCGCGCATCACAGCCCGTAGGCGTTCTCCGCGCACGGACGAGCCTGCGCTCGGCGTTGAAGAGGGCCGTTGAGCGCGATGGTCGCGCGCATGCTGCGCGCCGCTCTGTTGTTCACGACGGCAGCGCCGCCTCGCGCGGCTCTGCGCCGAAGCGGTAGCGCTCGTGCACGGCGTGGATGAGCGCGCCGTTCACGTCGGCCAGGCGTCCCAGCCGGTACTGCTCCTCCATCTCGCCCAGGCGCGCCGCCAGGACCTTGTCGCGGAACACTTCGCCGACCCAGACCGAGAAGTCGCCGCGCCGCAGGTGCGTGTCGATCTCGGCCACCTGCGCGCACTCGAGCACGTCGGTGAACTCGCGCAGCGAGCGCGCAGCGCGCTCGCCGAGGCGCGGGCTCGGCGCGAAACGGAAGGCCAGGTGCTCGGCCAACGGCGCGTCCAGGTACTTGTGCTCGTGGCGCACGTGGTGCGTGAGCCGCGGCGCCAGGCGGAAGCGCAAGAGACGCTGGCCGGCCTCCTCCGGGCCGGGAAGCAAGACGGCCTGGTCGACCTCGAGTTTCCCGAGCATGCCGTTCCAAGTGTCCTCGACCTCCTCGTTGGCGCACAGCGCCCGCAGCACCTGCACCTCGCGCGGGTCGGTCTCGCGCGTCACGAAGATGACCCGGCAGCTCGCGAGCAGCGAAGGGTGCAGGCGCGAAGCCTGGTAGCTCACCAGCGAATAGCCGCCCAGCTCGAGATCGAGGCGCGCCACGTCGGCCGGCTCGCGCAAGAAATAGTGCGCCTCGTCGATCAACACGCGGTGCGGCAAGCCCGAGCGCCGGCGCAGGTCGGAGAGCTGCGCGAGGAGCCAGCTCACGTAGGCGGGCTTCTCGGCCGCGGAGCAGCGCGACAGGTCGATCACGGCGCCCGCGTCGGGATACGCGAACAGGCGCGCCAGCTCACGCGCGCTGGGCAGCGGATCGGCGCCGCCCAGGACACGCATGCCGGGTAGCGTGCCAAGCTCGGAGTAGTCGCCCTCGGGATCGACGATGCACAGGCTGTAGCCCTGCAGGATGAGCTGCTCGGCCAAGAGGCCGGCGAGCCAGGACTTGCCCGAGAGCGGATCGCCGGTGATCAGCAGGTTGCGCCCGCGCACGTACAGGAACGCCTCGCTCCCGTCCTCCAGGCGGCCGAGCAGCAGGCGGTGTCGCTTCGATGCGGGCAGGAGCCGTTCCGGGGAGCGCAGCTGCGCGCGCAGGTAGGCCGCGACGGCTGGCGGTCCCGCGCCCTCCAGCACCTGGTCCGCCACGCGCTTCAGCGCGGCGCTGCCCCAGCCCACGGCCAGCCCGAGCTCGCAGGCTTCGAGCAACTGGTGGTCGTTCTCCGCGTCGCCGATCGCGAGCGCGTCGTGGGCCGAGAGCCGCAGCGTGCGCAGCGCTTCCCTCAAGCCCGTCGCCTTGCTGGTCGCCTGGGGCAGGATCATCATGCGCCCGCGGTTGAAGTGGATCACGAGCGGCAGCTCGAGCTCGCGGATCAGCGCGAGCACGGCCGGCGCCAGCGCGGCCTCGCACTCGACCAGGCACTGGCCCGCGAGGAATGGGAGCCGACGCGCGCCCAGGGCCTCGAGCAACGCCGACGGCGGCGGCGGCGCGAGCCGACGCGAGGTGCCCGAGCGCGGGAAGGCCACTACCGCGCCTTCCTCGGCCACGACCGCGTCGAAGGCGCGCAGGTTGCCGAGCCGACAGCGCAGGTCGTTCAAGATGCGCCCGGTGACGAGCAAGCTCACCAGCCCCTCTGCGCGCAGCTCGGCGAGGACTGCGGCGACCTCGGGGTCGAGGCGCCCGTCGAGCGCGATCGTGCCGTCGAAGTCCAGGGCCAGCACGCGGAACCTCATGGCGCGCCCCCGTTCGGCTCGAGGCCGTACAGCGCGGCGCAGCGCGCCTCACGCCCGCGCACCACACGACGTCCGGCCAGCGCACCGCGGCGCGCGCTGACCACCGTCCACTGGCCGTGGCCTTCGTGGTCGTCGCGGTAGATCACGACCCAATCGTGCATCGCGCCGAGCTCGTGCGCACGCGCCGTGTTCGAATACAACGCTGTGTAGTGGCGTCCGGCCCGCTCGGTGTGCAGGACGGGCAGCCAGGCCTCGTGCGCGGGGTTGAAGCGTCGCGGGGCGATGCGTGGCAGCGCGCCGGCCGCGCCGCGCTCGCGATACTCACGGTCGATGTCGAGCAGCTCGGCCACAGGAGGCTCGTCCAGAGCGGCGACACCCGCAGGCGGGACGAGCGGAACGTGGCGCTGGAAGCGTCCGGCGAGCGCCTCGCGCACGGCGCGCACGCGCACGGGCCCCATGCCGGCGACCGAAGCGAGGCGTCCGTCGTGCGCAGCAGCCTCGAGCGCGTACAAGCTGTCGATGCCCAGGAGCTCGTGGATGCGGTGCGCGAGCTCCGGCCCGATCCCGGCCACGGTGGTGAGCACGTCCTCGGGTCCCGAGCCGCTGCGCAGCCGTTCGAGCAGGGCCAAACGCCCCGTGCGCACCAGCTCCTCGAGCGCGCGCGCCAGCGACTCGCCGACGCCCTCGATCTCGCGCAAGCCGGCCGAGCCGCGCGCGGCGAGCAGCGCACTCACCGCTTCCGAGTGCCGGCATAGCGCGGCGGCCGCGCGGCGATAGGCGCGCACGCGGAAGGGATTCGCCTCTTGGGCCTCGAGCAGCTCGGCCACCTCCTCGAGCTTGGCGGCAAGCCACGCATTGTCCGGACCCGCCGGGTTCGTCGCGGGACTCGCGCCCACGGAGACCGGCGGGTCCGCTCGATGCCTCAGCACGCGCGCACCCTCCCGGCGCTCGCGCAGGCCCCGAGCGACGGGCGGGCCGTTGTCCGAAGGCGCGCGCACGAGCGACCGACTCCCCGGCCGACTCAACCGACCATGAGGGGCTGCCCGGCGCCACGCTGGGCGGGCATGACCTCCGGAGTCTCGCCTGCGCGCGTCTCAGAGATCGAGGCCAACGCCTCCGTGAGCCGCGGGAGCAGGCGCGTGCGCTGGCGCTCGTCCTGCAGCGCCAGCATGCGGCGCGCGAGGTCGTTGAGCGACAGGATCCCCACCAGCCTGGCGCGCGCGTCCACGACGGGGACGCGCCGCACCTGGTTGTCGCCCATGCGGCGGATGACCTCCTCGATCGGATCGGTGGCCCGGCACGAGAACACTGTGCGCGTCATCGAGTCCCCGACCCTCAGGTCCTTCAGCGCCTTCCCCTGCAGATAGGCGCCCATGCACAGGTCGCGGTCCGTGATCATGCCGACGACTCGGCCGTCGGTGCCGACCACCGGCAAGACGCCGCAGTCCCGCGCCCACATCAGGTGCGCGGCCTCGTTCATGCTGGTCTCGGGTCGGCAAGTACGGACGTCGCGGGTCATCCAGTCTTCGGCTTTCATCGGGGTCGCTCCTTGGCGTTCGGTGGGTTGGCTGGTCTCTGCTCACTCGAAGGACTCTTCGCCGTGCTTGCGGCGCGCGGGCCCTTCGTCCTCGATTTGTGTCAGGGTTGCCTCGGCCAGGAGCAGCGTGCCCGCGACCGAAACGGCGTTCTCCAGCGCCAGGCGCACGACGCGCGTCGGGTCGAGGATGCCGGCCTCGAACAGGTCCACGAAGCGCCCCGAGCGCGCATCGAAGCCGTTCGTGCCCGTCTCGCGCCCGAGGCGCTCGACGATCACGCCCGGATCGAAGCCGGAGTTCGCCGCGATCTGGCGCGCCGGCGCTTCCAGCGCGCGCGCGAGCACGCGCAAGCCCGTGCGCTCGTCGCCTTGCGCCTCGCGCTCGGCCGCCTGCACGGCGGGAATCGCGCGCAAGAGCGCCACGCCCCCGCCCGGCACGATGCCCTCGGCCACCGCCGCCTTGGTCGCCGCGATCGCGTCCTCGTAGGCCTCCTTGAGGCGCTTGAGCTCGGCCTCGGAGGGCGCCCCGACGCGGATCACGGCCACGCCGCCGGACAGCTTGGCGAGCCGCTCCGCCAGTTTCTCGCGCTCGTAGTCGGAGGTCGCGAGCTCGAGCTGGCGACGCAGCTCGGCGCAACGCGCCTGGATTGCGGCCCTGTCGCCGCCCCCACCGATGATCGTGGTGGTCTCGCGCGTGAGCACGACGCGCTTGGCGCGCCCGAGGTCTTCCTCGGCCAGGGTCTCGAGCGTGATCCCACGCTCGTCGCCCGTGACCTGCCCGCCCGTCAGGATGGCGAAGTCCTCCAGCATGGCCTTGCGCCGGTCGCCGTACCCGGGGGCCTTGGCCGCGGCGCACGCGAAGGTCCCGCGCAGCTTGTTCACGACCAGGGTAGCCAGAGCGTCACCCTCGACTTGCTCGCACAGGACCAGGAGCGGCCGGCCGAGCTTCACGACCTTCTCCAACACCGGTAGGAGCGCCTGGGTGCTGGAGATGCGCTTGTCGTGCAACAGGATCAGCGCTTCCTCGAGCACGGCCTCCATCTTCTCGGTGCCGGTCACGAAGTAGGGCGACAGGTACCCCTGGTCGAACTGCAGGCCCTCCACCACTTCGAGGCTCGTCTCGGTGCCCTTGGCCTCCTCCAGCGAGACGACGCCGTCGGCTCCGACCTTCTCCATGGCCTCGGCCACGCGCTCACCGATGGTGCCGTCGTCGTGGGCCGAGACGGTCGCGACCTGGGCGCGCCGCGCGCGCGTGTCGGTCGGGCGCGAGAGGCTGCGCAGCACCTGGACCACGAGCTGGCTGCCGCGCTCGATGCCACGCTTGAGCTCGATCGCGCTGGCCCCGGCCACGACGTTGCGCAGCCCCTCGGCGAAGAGCGCGTGCGCCAGCAGGGTCGCGGTGGTCGTACCGTCGCCCACGCGCTCGCCGGTGCGCGTGGCGGCCTCGCGCAGCATGCGCGCGCCCAGGTTCTCCTCGTGGTCCTTCAGGCTGAAGGCCTTGGCGATCGTCACGCCATCGTCGCACACGATCGGAGCGCCGTATTCCCTCTCGATCAGCACGCTCTTCGAGCGTGGCCCCAGCGTCACGCGCACGGCATCGGCCAACGCCGTGGCGCCGCGCAGGAGCTTTTCGCGCGCCGCGTCGTGCAGGAGCAGCTTGGTGTGTGTCATCGCGCTCCGCCCGCCCCACGGCGCCGAGTCGTGACGGGCGCGGGCGCCCAGTCCACGTGCACGAGCTCTTCGTCGTCCGCGTAGCGGATGCGCGGCTTGGCGTGGAAGCGCTTGGCGAGCTTGTGGGCGATCCTGCGCGCGAGGTGCACGCCGGTCGTGGTGACCACCAGGCAGCCGTCGGAGTCCTCCACCGCCATCAGGCGCTCGAGCGGGTGCTCGAGCTTCTCGGTCGCCTCGACGTTGCGGATGAGCTGCAGGACTTCCTGCCTGTGCGCCAGGAAGTGCGCGGGCAGGCGCAGCGTGCCGGCCGGATAGCGCTCGCGCACCCGCTGGCACGCCGGGCAGCGGCCCTTGGAGAGCTGCACCAGCGGCGGCGCGCCCCAGTTCCACTTGCCGCGGTGCTGGACGACGCCGCAGTCGCCGCACACCAGCGCTCCGGCGGCCTTCGCGCCGCGCGCATGCACGCCCGGACTCCTGGACGTGACACCGCGCGGACGGTCTTTCTTCTGGCCCGGGTGCTTGGCTCTGCCGGTCATCGTGGGCTCCTCGTCGTGGTCTAGCCGCGGCGTGGCGCTGGAGGGCGCGCCGCTCGAAGGCATGAAAGACCGCGGCGGGAGCGCGGGCCATTCTCACTCGGACGCAGTCCCCCTCGCCCCAGTGCGTACCGAGCGCTCGGGGAGGACTCCTACCGACGGGTGCGGTCTACGAGAACGCGGCTCGCGTCTCCGCCCAACTCCAAAGCTCACTACCCCCTTCGGCGGAGCGCGCACGACCCCGTTCCAGTCGTAGTGTCCGCGTGGGACGCAACTCCTAGTTCGCCAAGTCAGTCACCAACCCACTCAGCCACGCAGCGAGAATCCAGTCATGAGCCTCATTCCCTGGCGCAGACAACAAGAAGGACCCCTCGCCCTACAGGACGACTTCGAAGACTTCTGGAGGAACTTCCCGGATCCGTTCAATGGGTTCCAACGGCGCTTGCCGGCCGTGCTCGAGGCGCGCGCCTTCCCGCCCATGAACGTCTCGGAGTCCGAGAATCACTACACCGTGACGCTCGAGCTCCCCGGCATGGACGCCAAGGACATCAACATCGACGTGATGGGCAATCAGCTCTACATCTCGGGCGAGCGCAAGTGGGAGGAAGAGAAGAAGGGCAAGGAGTACCACCGCGTCGAGTCCCAGTACGGGAAGTTCTCGCGCACCCTGAGCCTGCCCGAGTACCTCCGCCTGGACCGCGAGTCGATCGAAGCGACCTTCCAGAAGGGTCTGCTCGAGATCAAGGTGCCCAAGCTCGAGCCGACCCCGGCGGCCAAGATCCCCATCAAGGAGAAGTAGTCCCCTGGGAGTCGCGCTGCGGCTGCGTGCCGCAGCGCGGGCGGGCCCGCCGGCCGAGGCCCCGAAGGCCGGCGGGCTCCGCTGCGTGGGGCCAGAGATCGCAGGAGCGCGATGGCGAGCGTCCCTCTAGTCCCTTTCCTGCCCGCGCAGTGCCTTTCGTCTCCGGAGGCGGAGGATCGAGGCCAGCGGCCTTGCGCCCTTGAGGCTGCGCACTCGCGCCTCAGCGCCGCGGCAGGTTGCTCACGGCCGAGAGTGACCGCAGCACTCGCAGGCGCGTCCGCACCGCTCGTTCGCGCTCGAGCGCGCGCTCGACCACCGTCCGCCCCCACTGGATGTCGAGGGGGCCGCGGCCCCGCTCCTCGGGTGGGAACTCGTCGCCGAAGGTGACGACCTTGTACGTCCCCAGCAGGCGGTCCCACCAATCGAAGGCCAGGCCGAAGTTGTGGTGCCACATCTGGTCGCGGTGGTGCACGTAGTGGACCGGGATGCGCATCCAGCGGCAGGCCAGCGGATTGTCGTGCTGCAGCTGGTGCGCGTAGGCCATGAAGCTCGCGCTCACGACACAACCCAGCGTCCAACCCGTCCCGACGGCGGCACCGAGGAGCCAGCCAGGCAGGATGAGCAGCAGGCCCGGCGCCAAGTAGTCGCGCAGCTCCGGCCAGAAGCCTTGGCCCCAACCGTCCCGATGGTGCGCAGCATGACGTGCGTGCAAGAGCACTCCGGCGTGCATGAGGCGATGGACGGCGTATTCGATGAAGCTCGAGGCGACCAGGGCGGCAAGAAAACTGAGGATCGAGCTCATGGGCGGCATTGCCTCCGGCCTCCCTCGCCGTCCGGCAAGGGGGCACGATCATCGGGGTCCCCGCCGCGCGCGAAGCGCGCTCCGCAGCGCAGCACAAGGCCTCAGCATATTCCTGCGACGCAAGGCGCGCACGTTCCTGCACGAGTGGGCGCCCACAGCCCGATCCTCGTTGGAGGCGAACACGTCCCGGTGGCGCTGTGCCACCAACGCCGCGCACTTACGGTGCAGGGCGTATGGCGCCGGGTCGAGCTCGCGCAATAGGCTCTTCGACCTTCGGGAAGCGGGCGCGACCGCGGTGGGGCCGCCGTCCGCGCAGCCGGCGCGAGCCGCGCAGGGGCATTCGGGGAAGGGAACGAGAGAGCATGCCTTCGAGAGAAGAAGCCACCGAGCGAGCAGCCGCGCTCATGACGGATTTTGCGCGGCGCACGGGGCTCACCTCCGAGCGACCGCAGCAACGCTACCTCTGGACGGATGCCTTCGCGGTCTGCGCCTTCCTCGAGCTCGCGCGCCGGACGGGCGAGAAGCGTTACACGGAGCTGGCGCTGGAGCTGGTCGCGTGCGTGCATCGGGTGCTCGGCCGCCATCGGGCAGACGACCCGCGCAGCGGCTGGCTCAGCGGGCTCGGCGAACGCGAGGGCGAGGCCCATCCGACGCGCGCAGGCTTGCGCATCGGCAAGCCGTTGCCAGAGCGACGCCCAGGCGAGCCGCTCGACGAGGCCCGCGAGTGGGACCGGGACGGCCAGTACTTCCACTACCTGACGAAGTGGATGCACGCCCTCGACCAGGTCTCCGGCTCGACGCGCGACGCGCGTTTCCGCCGGTGGGCGCGAGAGCTCGCCGAGGTGGCGCATGCCTCGTTCGTCCACGGACCCTGCGCGCCGGGCATGCCCCGCATGTTCTGGAAGATGAGCACGGATCTGTCGCGACCGCTCGTGCTCTCGATGGGACAGCACGACCCGCTGGACGGCCTGATCACCTGCATCCAGCTCGAGACGGCGGCTGCACGGCCAGCGCGCCGCGCGGGCGGCCCAGGCCTCGAGGTGGCCATCGCCGACTTCGCCGCCATGCTCGAGACCATCGATCTCCGGAGCGCGGATCCGCTCGGCCTGGGCGGTCTGCTGGCGGATGCCTGTCGCGTCGCACAGCTCATGACTCGGGGAGAGTTCTCGAACGGGAGCCTCCTCGGAGGCCTGCTCGCGGCGGCGCAGGCAACAGTCTGGTTCCCGAAGGCTTCCTGGTCCTTGCCTCCGCGTAATGATCGCGCCCTGGGGAGGTTGACCGGATGCGGAGAAAACGCTCGCTTCGGTGGCATCGCGACACGCCACCCGCGCGGCGCGACCACTCGAGCGACCCGCAGCCGACCAATTCGGGAGTCTGGCCTGCCGCTGGTCGTAGTCGCGAAGTC
>JABFRZ010000570.1 GCA_013140785.1 Planctomycetota bacterium
AGCCGGGCCCGCCCTGCAGCGAATCGGCGCGCACCAGCTCGGCGTGCAGCGCCCCCACGTCGGCCAGGAACCCGAGATCGGCTCGCGCCGCCCGCAGATGCCCGAGGGTGAGGCGCTCGGCCCCGCACAAGAGGGATTGCCCGCCCCCGTCCACCGAGAGCAGCGCCGCCATCGCGAGCGGCGCGTGCGCGCTGCGGGGAGCCGCGCTCACCTTGGGCGAAACTTCCCCTGGTCCCGCCGAGCCCGGGCCCCCGAGGCCGGAACTCGCCGCGCCATGGTGCTCGCCGCCGAGGGTCCGGTCCAACCAGGCGAAGAGACGCGCGAGACCCATCGAAGGCCGCCCCTGCGCGCTCGAATCGAACGCATTTTGGCCGCGAACGGCTAGCCGCTAGGCCGAGTGGATCACCACGCCGCCGTCGCGCTGGGCGGCGAGGAATGCGGCCCGGGAGCGCGAGAACAAGTCCTCGCGACGCTTGACGGCCGGGTGCGGGCAGGTCGAGATGCCGACCGCAATCGCGAGCTTGTCCCCCACCAGGTCGCGCAAGCCCTCGGATTCGGCCGCCTCGCGGATGCGGCGCGCCATGACGGCCGCGCCGTCCGGGCCAGTGTTCGGCAAGAGGAACAGGAACGAGCACAGGTCGAAGCGCCCGAGCACGTCGGTGTCGCGCGAGGCGCCGAGGAAGATGCTCGCCAGGCGCCCGAGCACGCTCTCCTCGACCTGGCCCTCGAAGCCGAGCATCACGCACGAGAGCGGCTGCTCGAAGCGGCGCGCGCGCTTGAACTCCTCGTCCATCTTGTAGGTGAGGTAGTCGTAGTTGAAGAGCCCCGTCTCGGGGTCGGTCAGGGCGTCGATGAGGCGATGCGAGCCCTCACCCACGAGATCGCGCATCAGGCGCTCGGGCAGGGCTTGCTCGCTGGTCGCGTGTCCGCGCTGCTCGGTCGGCAGCGTGCGTTTCTCCTGGCTCGCGTCCGCGAGCAGCGCGCGCAGGCGCTCGCCCGAGAGCGGCCGCTGGAGCGTGCCGGTCGCGCCGCAGAAGGCCGCGATCTCGTCGGCGAAGCCGTTGCGGGCGTCGGTGACGATGTAGGTGCGGCAGCGCGTCTTGCCTGTCAGGCGCCGGCACGACTCGTACACGTTCTCGGTGCGCAGCCAGGCGTCGATCAGGATCAGGTCGCCGGGCGCGGGCTTCTTCGCCAGGAGTTCCTCGACCGACTGCGGCTCGGCGATCTCCCAGCCCTCCAGGGCTGCGACGGCGCCGCGCGTGGTCGCGAACAGCGCCTCGTCGTTGGTCACGATTCGCACGGTGCGCTTCGGCTCGGGCATGGACGGTTCCTCGGGTTGGCTCGGGGCTATGGATCCGCGAGCTAGTCAACGCCCTCTGGCCCAGGAGGTCAAAGGGGAACTGCCGCGGCCCGCATCGGCTGGACGGAAATTTTTTCGGGCTCCGGCCAGGATTCACTCGCTAGTGTCCCGTCTCACCAGTCCCTGGGGCGAAGCGCAGCGTTCTGGCGGAGTTGAGCGCTCATTTCAGGACTAGGCCAGTTCTTCGAGCCACTCGCGCGGCATCTCGTAGTTGGCGTAGATGTCCTGGACGTCCTCGTTCTCGTCCAGGTGCTCGATCAGCCGCAGGACGCTGGCCGCGATCTTCTGGTCGGTCACTTGCACGGTACTGAGCGGCACATAGCCGAGCTCGGCCGAGAGGAACGCGAGGCCGTGCTGTTCGAGCGCGGACTTCTGCTCCAGGAAGGCGGTGGGCTCCGCCAGGATCGTGGCGACCGTGTCCTCGACGCGCACGTCGTCCGCGCCGACCGCGAGCGCGATCTCCATCAGCTCGTCCTCGCTGCGCGCGCCGCGCTCGACCACCAGGATCGAGCGGTGTCGGAACAGGAAGCCGACCGAACCGGGCGAGCCCATGTTGCCGCCGCCCTTGTCGAACAGGTGCTTCAGGTCGCCCGCGGTGCGATGGCGGTTGTCCGAAAGGGCCGTGACCATCAGCGCGATCCCCCCCGGGGCGTAGCCCTCGTAGATGAGCTCTTCGTCCTGCTTGCCCTCGCCCACGGCGCGCTTGATGGTGCGCTCCATGTTGTCCTTGGGCATGTTGACCGCGCGCGCCTTCTCGATCGCGTAGCGCAGCTTCAGGTTCGTGTCCGGGTCGGGCCCGCCCTGGCGCACGGCCGACTGCAGCTTGCGCGCGCACTTGTTGAAGGTCCGCGCGCGCTTCTGGTCCACCGCGCCCTTGCGGCGCGCGATGTTCGCCGAGTGGGAGTGCCCGGCCATGGCGGACTGAGGTCGATTCTCTAGCGTTTCGAGAACTGGAAGCCGCGCCGCGCGCCGCGCCTGCCGTACTTCTTGCGCTCCTTCATGCGCGGATCGCGCGTGAGGAAGCCGCCCTGACGCAGGCGCTCGAACAAGGCCGGATTGGCGCTCTTGAGCGCGCGCGCGATGCCCAGCGAGAGCGCTCCGGCCTGCCCATGCGGTCCGCCGCCGTTCACGTTGGCGAGCACGTCGTAGCTGTCGGGCGTCTCGAGCAGCGCGAGCGGGCCCTTGGCCTCGCTGAGGTCGCGCGGGGTGCGGAAGAACTCGTCCACCGCCCTGCCGTTGACGAGGTAGCTGCCCGTGCCGGGCTTGAGCCGCACGCGCGCCACCGAGGTCTTGCGGCGGCCGAGTCCCAGGACGTATTGCGTGGCCGTCATCGGATCAGTTTCTCCACCAGAACGGGCTTCTGGGCGGCGTGCGGATGGTCGCTGCCACCGTAGACCTTGAGGCGTGTGATCATCGTCCGCGCCAGCGTGCTCTTCGGGAGCATGCGCCGCACGGCCTGCTTGACGATGTCGTGCGGGCGCGCCGCCTTCAGCATGTCGAGCGTGTGCTCGTATAGGCCGCCCGGGTAGCCCGAGTACTTCGGGTAATACTTCACGTCGGCCTTCTTGCCGGTGAAGCGCGCCTGCGTCGCGTTGATCACGACCACGTGCGCTCCGGTCAGCTCCTCGCGCGTGTAGGTCGGCAGGTCCTTGCCCATCAGGCGCGTGGCGATGTCGGAGGACATGCGCCCCAGCACGTGCTTGGATGCGTCGTAGAGGAACCAGCGCTCCTCGACGTCCTGGGCTCGGAAACGGGTGGTCTTCATCTTCGTGGTAGGCGGCCGGAACGGGCCCACGCGACGGCTCGAAGGTGAGCGCGGCGGGGCCTCTCGGTTCCTGGGGGGCGAACAAGGTACTGAGCAGGCGCGAGGGCATCAATCCCCCGACCCCGCTCTACTCCGCGAAGCCCACGCAGCGCAGCCAAGCTCCGCGGCCGGTCCGCGCGAGCAGGACCCTGCGCCCGGGCGGGAGGCCGCTCGCGAGCCAGCCCGGCGGCCAGCTCGGCGAGTCCGGCCGTGGCTCCGCCACGGATGGACTCAGAGCTGTGCCGAAGGCCCAGGAACCGTGCGCCCGCCACGCGCCCTGAGGGCCGCGAATCCAGACCTCGGCCAGCGCCTCGACCCCGTTGCGGTCCTCCAGGAGTTCCGGCGGCGGCGCGAGTTCGAGCGCCATGAGCCGCGCGGCCTGCGCGTGCGCCGTGCCGGACTGCCCGCGGCTTTCGAGCTCGAACTCGAGGCGCAGGCCCTCGGGCTCGACCTCCAGCACCCCGCTCGGCAG
>JABFRZ010000520.1 GCA_013140785.1 Planctomycetota bacterium
GAGGGCGAGCTGGTCTGGGGCGTGGTCGTCGGCCTTTACGATGCGGGCAAAATCGAGATCTACGGCTTCGGGAAAGGTCCGGGAGGGAAGCCTCCCAACGGCAAGACGTTGTTCGACCTCGGCACGACTTGCAAGGAGCTCGGGCTCGCGGGGGACGCGACGCGCTTGCTCGAGAAGGCGAAGGCGCTCGGTGTCAGCGCTCCCGCCGCCGACGAGGCTGAGCATTCTGGCGGGACCCCTGGCGGCGGATAGGGTCTCTCGTCAAGATTCTGTATGTGAAGCCTCTCTCCTGCAGGCTCGGTGGAGGTTGGCTCGGTGGAGCGCTGCTCCTCGGGCCAGCATGCTCGCAGGATCCAGGTCCGGACGGTGCCCATCTGGTCCAGGCCGCCGCAGCCACGACGCGCGTCTACTCCGACTCCGGGCCTTACCGCTTCCGCGACGCCACCGCCGAGTCGGGCCTGGCGACCTTCGTGCAGGAGAATGGTGTGCCCGAAAAGCGCTACCTGGTCGAGTCCGTGGGCGGCGGCTGCGCGCTCTTCGACCCGGACCAGGACGGCGACCTCGACGCGTACCTCACGAACGCGGGCCAGCTCGGCCGACCCGAGGCGGACAATCCGTCCGACGCGCTGTACGTCAACGATGGCGGTGGACGCTTCGCGGACAAGAGCGGCGCGGCCGGCATCGACGAGCACCGCTGGACCAACGGCGTGCGCGTGTGCGACGTGGACGGCGACGGTTGGAGCGACCTGTACCTGACGAACTACGGGCGCAACACGCTGTACCTCGCCGACGGACGCGGGGCTTTCGTGGACTCGACCGAAGCCGCGGGCCTCGGAGTGTGGAGCTGGAGCACGGGTGCCTCTTTCCTCGACTTCGATCGCGACGGCGACCTCGATCTGCACGTCGTGAACTACGTCGTCTTCGGCCCGGACGACATCGCCGCGCCAGAGACGAACCAGTACAAGGGCATCGAGGTCCTGAAGGGCCCGCTCGGGCTCGAGGGCGCGCGCGACCACTTCTACGTCAACGCGGGCGGGCTGGCCTTCGCCGAGAAGAGCCACGAGCTCGGCCTGGACGAGGAGTTCTTCGGCTTCCAGAACGTGGCCTTCGACTTCGACCTCGACGGCTGGATCGACCTGTTCGTGGCCAACGACTCGGTCGCGAACTCGCTGTGGCGCAACCGCGCGGGCCAGCGCTTCGAGGACGTCGCGCTGCGCCGCGGCGTGGCCGTCAGCCTGAACGGGCGCGCGCAGGCCGGCATGGGCGTGGGCCTCGGCGACTACGACGGCGACCAGCGCGCGGATCTGTACGTCACGAACTTCGCCGACGACTACTCGACGCTCTACCGCGGCGAGGACGCTGGCTTCTTCGTGGACGTCACGCAGTCGCTGGGCCTGGCCTCGCCGACGCTGGACAAGCTCGCCTGGAGCACGGGCTTCGTGGACTTCGATCTCGATGGCGACGAGGAGCTCTACGCCGTCAACGGCCACGTCTACCCGCAGGTGGATCAGTTCGAGCTCGGCACCGAGTACCGCCAGCCGGCGCAGCTCTTCGAGTACGTGGGCGGCCGCTTCCGCGAGCCTCCCGGCCTCGGCGGTCGCGCCTTCGCCGCCAAGCACTCCGGCCGCGGCTCGGCCACGGGCGACGTGGACGGCGACGGCGACATCGACCTCTTGATCGAGAACATCGACGAGCCGCCGCGCCTGCTGCTGAACGAGAGTCCGAGCGGCGGCTCGGTCGAGGTCCTGCTGGTGGGCGCGGGCGCGAACCGCGACGCGATCGGTGCGCGCCTGGTCGCGCGCGTGGGCGAGCGCCGCATGCTGCGCCTGGTCGGCGCCGCGACGGGCTTCCTGTCGAGCTCCGACCGAGTGGCGGTCTTCGGCCTCGGGGCGAGCCCCGGCCTCGACGAGCTCGAGGTCACCTGGCCGAGCGGCAGCATCGAGCACTTCCAGCAGTGCCCGGCCGGGTCGCGCATCTCGATCGCGGAGCTCGCGGACGGCGTGGCGGCGCGCGTATCGATCGCGCAGCGGGATTGAGGCGCTCGTAGAGATGAAGCGAATCGGGATCTGGCTGCTGGTGTTCGGCGTGCTCAACTTCGCCTTGCCACGCGTCGGCTACGACCTGACGTGGTTCGAGTTCCTCGGCGAATCTCGCGACTGGGTCGCGGTCGGGCTGCTCGTGGTCGGTGCTGGGCTGCTCGTCTTCGGATCGAGACGGAAGACATCGACTCGGAGATAGGACGCGCCGGCAGAGAGGCTCGCCGTGGCTAGAGCGCGAGCCAGCCCGAGGCGGCCAGCAAGATGAACAGCACGGGCAGCGCGAGCTGGAACACGAGCGCCAGCCAGCGGCGCTGGCCCACGGCCGCTAGCACGCCGAGGATCGCCGCGACGCCATACAAGGCCGCGAGTACGAGCAGGTGCCCGAAGTCGAGCCCGAGCGCCGAGGGCCGATCGAACCCGAAGGGCACGAACAGCGCCACCGCCAAGGCCGCGAGCTGGAACAGGAGCAGGCCGAGCAGCCTGCGCGGAAGCGCTCCCGTTCCAGGGGCTGACATGCACGCTTCCTCGGTCCGGACCGCCAGAACCTTGATGGGAGGGGCTCGGGAACGCGAGCGCCGCATCCTCCTCGCGTGGGCGGCGCGCCGCCGCTATCGGGGCCGCTGCAGGTTGTCCACCGTGATCGTGAGCACCGTGCGGTTCGGGTAGTGCTCGAGGAGCGCGCGGTTCTCGCGCTCACCCAGGTCGCGCGCCCACACGACCGGGGCGCGCTCGAGGTCGGCGCCGTTGTAGACCCACTCGAAGTGCGTGACGTGGCCGGGCGCGTACTTCACCAGGAGCAGGTGCTCGCCGGGCTCCGCGCGCACCTGGGCCTCGAGCGCCGCGCGCTCGTGCTCCCAGCCCGTGAGCGGCTCTGTCCGCAGCCGGGTGCGGATGAACGGGAGCAGCGCGGCGGCGCACAGCAGCGCGACCGAGCCGCGCACGAACCAACGTCCGTAGCGAACTCGAGAGGCGCTCAGGGCTCCCAGCCGGCGCAGTGCGAGCACGAACAACAACGCCAGCAGCGGCAGGGCCGGAGCCGCGTAGTGCGGGATCGAGTACGTCGGCAGGAGCAGCATCACCGCAGCGAACGCCGAGAGCAGCAAGAGCGAGGAGCGCGCCACGCTCGAGCGCACCAGTCGGGGGAGCGCCAGCAGCACGATGGGAAAGAACACCCAGCCCCAGAAGAGCTTCTGGTATTGCAGGAGCTTCGAGCGCAGCGCGTAGAAGTAGCCGCGGACGCTCTGCTGGAAATCGAAGGCCTGCTCGTGGATGCGGTAGAACTCTGCCATCTCCTCGTTGCCGTAGGCGATCGGAGCCGCGTCCTTCTCCAAGCAGAGGAACAGCGGGACGCGCGAGTACGCGCGCTCGTAGACGCTGTAGGGCAGCGTCCACGGATCGCCCGTGACGCGCGCGTCGTAGAACGCCTGGAACGCAAGCGCCGCGAGCACCGGCACGCCCGCCGGGACGAGGAAGCCCGCTACGAGGCGGCGTGGCGCGAGGCCGCGTCGCCAACTCCACGCGAGCAGCGCCAAAGCGAGCAGCGCGAGCACGAAGCCCTCGAACGGGCGCGTGAGCGCGAGCAGCGCCAGGCCGCAGCCCATCCAGCCCGCGTGCGAGGCGCGCGGCCCGGCGCAGAGGCGCAGGAGTCCGCCGAACAGGAGCGCGCCGCCGAGAAGCGCGAGCGATCCGCCCCAGAAGCTCCAGTTCCACTCGAGCCACTGCGGGTTGCAGCTCACGAGCAGCGTGCCGGCGAGCGCCCAGGCGCGCGGCACGAGCGCGGCCAGCAGCCAGAACACCGCCGCCGCGGCCAGCGCGGAGCTGATCCAGACGCCGAGGATCGGCCGCCAGATCACTTGCCCGAGCGCCAGCGCCGCGCCTTGCCCGGGCGGATACTTGGACGCGTAGGTCGGCTGCTGCAGCACGTGGAAGCTCTCGAAGTGCCGCCACGAGGGGTGCGCCGGATTCGAGAGCCGACCGTGCGCGAAGGTGTCCGCCTGCAGCAGGTACGAGAACTCGTCGTGGCAGCGCGGCACGGGCAGGTGCAACACCGTGGCCAGTCCGAGCGAGGACCCGAGGTGCAAGATGAACACCCACAGCACGGCAAGGCGGCTCGAAGCGAGCGCGAGTGCGAGGCGCCGCAGCTTCACGAAGAGCCTCCGCCCCGGCCGCAACAGGAATGCGAGCGCCGTCAGCGCGCCGACTCCGATCAGCACAGCGTTCGTGTCGAGCGTCATCGCGGCGAGCTCCCGGGCCGGCGCGGCGGGAGCGTCATGCGCGCCGCTCGTCGGGCCGCGGCGTGCCGACGAAGGTGAGCTTGCCCCAGCCGATGTGCTCGCGCTCGGGCACGAAGTGGGTCCGCAAGACTCGGAGGATGGGCTCGGGCTGCGCGAGCCAGCGGAAGTAGGTCTCGCGCTCGCGCTCGATCATGCGCGCGAGCGCGTCGAGCTTGCCCCAGACCGCGCGGGCCGGGCCGACGCGGCATAGCGCGTGCACGACCGTGAGGAAGGGCGTGCTCCACGGCTCGACGATGACCAGGCGTCCACTCGGCCGCAACACGCGCCGCACGCCCGTGAGCGTGCGCTCGAGGTCGTCGCTGGGATCGGGCAGGTGGTGCAGGCCGCCCTGCACGACCACCACGTCGAGCGAGTGCGCGGCGAGCTTCAGGTCGCGGCAATCGCCGAGGTAGAGCCGCGCGGGCCCGGTGTAGCTCGCGAGCAGCTCCTCGGAGAGATCCACGCCGCTGAGCCGCTCGAAGCCGAGCGACGCGAGCGCGCGCAGGCCGTTGCCGCGCCCACAGAACAGCTCGGCGATGTCGGACTCGCGCGGCCAATTCCGCGCTCCGACCGCGAGCAGCCGCCGGCGAAACTTCTCGGTCTCCTGCGCGGGCGATTCGAAGCGCCGATAGGCCTCCTCCCAGAGCGGGTCGCAGCACGCGAGACTCGCGCACCACCGTTCGATGGTCGGGACTTCATGGGCGCGGTTCATGGGCGCGGACGAGGCTCGCCCGGCACGCCGAAGCGCGCGATGAAGTGCAGGGAGCGCCCGAACAGCCAGTCGGCCCACCACGGATAGAGTCCGAGAGCGCGGCGCTCGTCCTCGACGTGGAGCTCGAGCTCTGCGCGCGCGTGCGCCCACTGCGCCGCGCTCCAGTAGTTGTACGGCAGGTTGACGCCGTAGCCCGCGTTGCCCACCCAATCCATGAAGCGCAGCGTGGGACCGGCCGCCAGCCCCTCGCGCAGGTGGTCCTTGATCACGAGCGCCGAGCGCGCGACGCGCACGGCCTCGCGCAGGAGCTCCAGCGGATCCTCGGCGTGGTGCAGGACGTCCACGAACAAGACGACGTCGTGCTGCTTGTCCGTGCAGGGCAAGCGCCGCCCGTCGAAGAGCTGCACCGGGACGTGAGTCGTGGCGCGTTCGAGCGTGTCCAGCGCGCTCCACACGAGATCCGGCCGGCGCGCGAGCACCAGACTGGCGAGCAAGCCGTCGCCGCTGCCGACGTCGAGCACCGACGCACCGGCGGGCAGCAGCGCGTCGAGGTGCTCGGCCAAGATGTGCACGCGCCGCGAGTGGACGCGCGCCTGGTGGGCTCGCTGGATCAGCGTCACGGGAGCAGGGTCGGGAGCCGCGTCACTTGCGATGCATCCCGAGGATGCTGACGAAGAAGCTCGACAGGATGGTCTGGAAGCCGAGCGCGGAGAGCGTGGTCCCGGGGATGACCCAGCGCATGGTCTCGGCGTAGTCGAGCCGGCCGAAGCCGCTCTGCCACCACTTCCTGACGGCCATGAGCAGCAACGCCACGCCGGCGAGCCCGCCCACGAGACCCACGACGAGCCCCGTCTCGAGCGTGAACACCGCGAAGAACCGCTTCAGGCGCGGATCGGAGGGCAACAGCCGTTCGCGGATGGCGAAAACCTTGGTCATCACCGCGAACAGCACGGCCTGGTAGCCGAGCAGGACGAACAGGCTGCTGAAGAGCAACGTGTGCGCGTCCAGCTTGGCGCCGTAAATCGCGATCCCCGGCAGGGCCAGCGCGTGGCCAACGAGCCCCGCCAGGATCAGGAGCGCTCCCGGCAGGAGGTACAACCAGCGCGGGCTGTACAGCAGGAAGAAGCGCAGCGTGCGCCAGCCGTCGCGAAAGGTGCGCAGGTGCGAACCGTGCGACTTGCGGCCGTCCGGGTACAGCGTGATCGGGACTTCGCTCATGCGCACGCCGAGCAGCGTGCTCTTCACGATCATCTCGGTCGCGAACTCCATCCCGGTGCAGCGCAGCTCGAGACGCCGGTAGAGCTCCAGCGTCAGGCCACGGTAGCCGCAGTACACGTCGTGGATCGGAGAGCGAAACATGCGCCGCGCGAGGAAGGTGAGCAGCGGGTTTCCGAACCAGCGGTGCAGGAACGGCATCGCACCCGGCAGCACGCGCCCACCGCCGACCGGCAGGCGGCAGCCCTGCACCAGCTCGTGGCCCGCGCGCAGCCCGGCCACGAACTTCGGCAGGTCTTCCAGGTCGTAGCTGTCGTCCGCGTCCGCCATGATCACGAAGCGCCCGCGCGCCGCGTCGAAGCCGTTCATCAGCGCATGTCCGTAACCGCGCTCGGCCGTGCGCACCACGCGCGCCCCCGCGCGCTGGGCGATCTCGATCGAACCGTCGCTGCTGCCGTTGTCGGAGACGAGCACCTCGCCGTAGATCCCGTGCGCGCGCAGCGTGCGCACGGCCTTGGCGACGCAGATCCCGATCGTGTCCGCCTCGTTCAAGCAGGGAATGACCACCGACAACTCGCAGGCGGCTCCGGTCTCGTTCATGTGGCGGTCGCTCGCGGCAATCGTAGCAGCTGGCGAGCTGCTCGCGACTGGCTTCACTTCCTGCGCAGCAGCAGGTTCCCTGGCGGCAGGCGCGGCTCGCTCACGGGCTGGAAGTTACGCTTGAGGTACTGCCAGACCAGCGGGTTCGAGTTCTTGAAGGCCAGGTCGGTGCGGTTGTCGAGGAACGTGTCGTTGAAGATCAGCGCCCAGCCCGCGCCGCGCCGCTCGAGCTCGTCGATCGTGCGCAGCTGCTCGCCCTCATCGGCGGGCCAGCCGAAATAGAGCCACCAGGTGGGGCTCGGCTTCTCGAGCAACGCATAGATGCCTGCGTATGCGGGCGCCTGGAAGAGTGTGTCCTCCGGCGGCACGCGCTCGGCGACGACGGCTTCGAGCGCCGTCAGGTATTCGGCCAGCCTCGTAGGCAGGCGCAGCTCCTCGCCGTGCACCACGTGGACGACCAGGTCGCGCTGGGCATTCGGTCCGAGCTGACTCAAGAGCGGGTTGGCCTGCGTCGTCACCAAAGCGCTCGCCCCGGCGACCAGGCACCACGCCAGAACGCGCGGCCAGCCCTTGGAGCTCCAGCGAAAGCATGCGGGCAACGCCAGCGCGAGGATCAGCAGCGGCTGGATGCACTGCGCCAAGTGGGCCACGGCCGAGCGCACCGAAACGTGGTGCACCCAGGCCGCGCCCACGAAGGTCGCCGCGAGCACCAGCGATCTACGCGGCAGGTCCGCGCGCGCGCTCGTCAGCGCGACGAAAGCACCCAACGGCAGCACCACGAACGGCAGCAGGAACGCGGCCGCAAGTGCGCTCGTCCAGAAGAGCTCGAGCCCCGCCAGGTTCCCCCACGCGACCGTCCACGGCCACGGGTACGGCAACCCCAGGTTGGCCCCGTACAGCAAGTTCAGGCGCAGCGAGTCCAGGTACGCCGCCGCGAAGCCCGGCACGAACAGGAACATGCCCCACAGCGGCGCGCTGCCGAGCACGACTCCGGCCGCGAAACAGAGCGCGAGGCGCGCGAGGCGCGGCGGCCGCAGCTTCCACGCGAGGTACCCGCCCAGCGCCCCCAGGCTCACCGCCGCGTACAAGGCGTGGTTGCGTCCGAAGAAGGCGAGCAATCCTGTGAAAGCGCCCGCCACGAGGTGCATGCGCTGTGTCGGCGCCTCGATCATGCGCACCGCGACGTACAGCGCGGCCAGCGCCAGCGCGGGCTCGAACAGCTTGTGGCGCGGGAACATCCACGCGGCCAGGATCGCGGTCGCGAGTGCGAGCCCGAGCGAACCGCGCACGCCGCGCCGGCACGCCAGCGCGCCGAGGAACAACCCGCCGGCCTGAAACAGCGCCAGCGACGCGCGCACACCGAGGAGCCCGCTCCCGAACAGCGGCGTGAAGGCCGCGCACCACAGATAACGCCCCGGATCGTACGCCTGGAACTCGCGCAGCGGGACCTCGCCGGCGAGCACGCGCTGGACGCCGTACCACAGGTAGCCCTCGTCGAGCAGGTTCAGGTCGAAGTCCCCGAACAGGACGTACGGGAGCCCGGCGAAGAACAGCGCCAGGACGGCGGCCAAGACGAGCGACCCGCGCGCGCTCGGCACGGGTCCGGGATCGGTCGTCATGCTTGGCTTGGCAGCGCTCGCGGGCATCGGGCGGGGATCCTACTCGCTCGAATTCCCGAGCGCGGCGCGGAGACGAGCTGGGCTCGAGCGCTCGCGCTCAATCGTCCTCGCCGTCGAGCTTGCGCATGTGCTCGAGCGCGGCGAGCTCGGTCGCCTGGCCCTTGTCGCCCTGTGCGGCCATCCAGCGCTCGAGCTCGCCGCAGAGCTCGGCCTCTACCTCGGCCAGGGCCGGGTCCCCAGCGCGATTGGTCAACTCGTAGGGATCCTGCTCGCAGTCGTACAGCTCCACGGCTGGCCGACGCGCCATGCGCGCGACCCGCTCGGCGGCGGCGGCGTCGCCCTCGGCCGCGCGCGCGAGCCAGGAATTGAACACGATCGAGCGCGGCAGCGGGTACACGAACTCCTCCTCGGGCGTCAGGTTGAGAATGTACTTGAAGCGCTCCGAGCGCACCGAGCGGATGCCGTAGTGGTCGTTCCCGCGATGCGTGCCGCGCGTGGTCTGCAGCGCGAAGACGTGCTGCTTGTGGCGTGTCGCGCGGCCGAGCAAGACGCCCAGGAAGCTCTGCCCGTCGAGCTCGCCCGGCGCTGCGAGCCCGGCGGCCTCGAGCAGCGTCGGCACGAGGTCCACGTACTCGACCAGCGCCGCACTGACCGCGCCCGGCGCGACCTGGCCGGGCCAGCGCACGATGCACGCGCTCTGGATGCCGGTGTCGTACAGCGTCCACTTGCCGAAGGGCAGGCTGGAGCCTTGCTCGCTGAGCACCACGACCACCGTGCTCGCGCCGAGGTCGTGCTGCTCGAGCAGAGCGAGCGTGCGCCCGACCTGCTCGTCGAAGTGCGTGACCTCGGCCAGGTAGCGCGCGTAGGCGTCGCGCGTTTCGGGCGTGTCGGCCAGGTAGGGGGGCAGCCTGAGCTCGTCGTCCGGATAGCGCGCGCGCTCGCCGAGGTTCCACGGATCGTGCGGCTCGTCCGAGCACACGAACAGACAGAAGGGCGTGCCGGAGGACTTGCTCTCGCGCAGCAGCTTCTCGATCGCCGCGAAGTCCGGCCCGCCCGCGACCGACGAGAACTCGAACGGGAAAACGTCCGCTTGGAAGATGTGCTTCTTGCCGCTGAGCGCGACGCGGTATCCGGCCGGCAGGAGTGCGTGGGCGATGCTCTTCGTCCCCGACTTCGCGACTGCGTGGTTCGGGTAGGCCCCGCTCTTGACCGGATACAGTCCCGTGTAGAGGCAGTGGCGCGTGGGCGAGCACATGGGCGCGGCCTGGAAGCAGCGCGAGAAGCGCATGCCCTCACGCGCGAGTCGATCCAGGTTCGGCGTGTGCGCCTGACCGCCGTAGCAGCCGATGTCGCGCTGGGTCAGGTCGTCGGCCAGGATCACCACGAAGTTCGGGCGCGGGGCGTTCTGGGCGTCGGTCCGGCCGCAGGCCAGGGCGAGTGCGAGCGCTGGGAGATGAGCGAGTTTCAAGCGAGCGGGTCTGCACCTCATGGTAGCCCGCCCGGGTAACGTGATGAGGGGACCCAGGTGCGAGGATGACCAGTGCCGCGGCTCTCCGGTATTCTTTCGCGGCGGACGATTGGCGGCGAGCCACGCGCCCGTTCCCACTATGACGCGCCGGAACCAACCCCACTGGAACCAACCCAGCCCAGGCCGCCCCGCGGCCGGACGCCCTTGAAGGGGCGCGGAATCCTGCTCACCGGCTTGGCCGCGGGAGCCCTGGCGTTCGCGTGGTCCCTCTGGACACGAAGCCCGTCCGAGCCCGCGCCGACGCCCGAGCCCTTCGATGGGCCGGGCGAAATCTCGCTCGGCACGGACCGAGGCCGCTTTCGTCGCGCGCCGCAGCACCTCACCGGTGAGCAGCAGAGCCAAGCCAACGAGCTGAACGGGATCGGCTACGCGGCCGGCAGCGAGCCCGCCCCGGAACAGTCCGCCGTCACGGTCCATGACCGCGCGCGCGCCTTCGCCGGCACCAACCTCTACACCTCGGGCCACGCGCCCGAGGCCGTCTTGATGGACATGGACGGCCGTGTGCTGCACACCTGGCGCGCGGACGTCCGCACGGTCTGGCCCGAGGAGCAGCTCGAGGGTCGCAGCCTCGCGTTGGTGCAGTTCTGGCGGCGCGCCTTCCTGCTCGAGAATGGCGAGCTCCTGGCGATCTTCGAGGGCCACGGCCTGGTCAAGCTCGACCAGCACTCGAACGTGCTGTGGAAGAGCCGCTGCCGCGCGCACCACGACCTCGAAGTGCTCGCGAACGGCGACATCCTGGTGCTGACGCGCGAAGCTCACGTCGTGCCCGAGTTCAATCCCAGCCGGCCGATCCTCGAGGACTTCGTGACGCTGCTCGACCAGAGCGGCGTGGAGCAGCGCCGCTTCTCGCTGCTCGAGGCGCTGGAGGTGTCGCCCTACACCGAGCTCAAGCAGCGTGCGCACCAGCGGCGCGACGACATCCTGCACACGAACTCGCTCGTCGTGCTCGATGGACGCCTGGCCGCGCGGCTCCCGGCCTTCAAGCGGGGCAACCTGCTCGTCTCCAGCCGGCCCTTGAGCTTCCTCGCGGTCGTCGATCCGGAACGCGCAGAGCTGGTGTGGACGATGCAGGGGCCGTTCAAGGAGCAACACGACCCGAAGGTCCTCGCGAACGGGAACCTGCTCGTGCTCGACAACGCGGGCTTGGGCGAGGCCTCGCGCGTGCTGGAGCTCGACCCCGTGAGCGGCGCGATCGTGTGGGAGTACCGCGGCACGCCCGCGGCTCCGTTCTTCACACGCACCTGCGGCACGGCCGAACGCCTCCCCAACGGCAACACGCTCGTCACCGAGTCCGACAGCGGGCGCGCCTTCGAGGTGACTTCCGGCGGCGACATCGTGTGGGAGTTCTGGAACCCCGAGCGCGCCGGCGAGCAAGGCGAGCTGATCGCGACCTTGTTCGAGGTCGTGCGCCTCGCGCCGACTCACTCGCTCGACTGGCTCGAGCCGCGCTAGACCCTACTTCGAGCAGGGCAGGGCCGACTCAGGCGCGCACGTCGCAGGCGCTGCCGCGCCGCCCTTCGGAGCGGACGTGGCGCAGGCGCTGGCGGGCGTTCGTGCAGGCGGTGCGCTCGGGGTTCCAGAAC
>JABFRZ010000290.1 GCA_013140785.1 Planctomycetota bacterium
TTCTTCGTGTGCGCGTACTCGCTGGAGACGGGCGCGGAGCTGTGGCGGCAGGGCAGCGTCGGCTACACGCCCGTATCCTCGCCGGTCGTGTGGGAGCGCAAGGAGGGTGCGCTGCTCTTCGCCAGCGTCCCGTTCCACGCGGAGGGCGGGGCCATGCCGAGCTTCGAGACGCTGAGCGCTGGCGATACGAACAAGGACGGCAAGCTGACCAAGTCCGAGCTCGCCGGATCCGACATGGCCGACCACTTCGGTTGGGCGGACGCCAACCAGGACGCCTTCATCGATGCCACGGAGTGGGCCTTCATCGCGGATGGGATGTCGTCGAAGGACTACGGCCTGGTCGCGTTCGGAATCGAGGACGGAGCCAAGGGCGCGAGCGAGCTCTGGCGCCACAAGCGCGCGCTGCCGTCGATCGCCACGCCCTTGCTCGCGGACGGAATCCTGTATCTCGTCAAGAGCGGCGGCATGCTCACGACGCTCGACGCGGCCAGCGGCAAGGAGCTCGGCTTCCAGCGCCTGGAAGAAGCCGCCGGCGAGTACGACGCCTCGCCGATCGCGGCCGACGGCAAGCTCTTCCTCGCGAGCCAGGAGGGCCGCATCACCGTGCTCGCGGCGGGCACTGAGCCGAAGGTGCTCAGCCAGTGCGACCTCGGCGAGCCGATCCACGGAACGCCCGCACTCGGCGGCGGTGCGCTCTTCGTGCGCACGGACGCGGCGCTGTACTGCTTCGCGGGCGCCAAGAAGAAATGAGACCGCACGCGGAGCCGGCGGGGGGCACGCTAGAGCTAGCGTGCGTCCAATGAACCTCGCCTCTTGCTTCCTCGTCGCTCTCGCTCTGGCCTCTCCTTCGAGAGCTAAGGAGCGCTCCGCCCGGCCGTCGCTGCCTGCGCAGCAGGCAACATCGCAAAGAGCGCCGTGTGCTGGAGCCACGCGCGCGGATTGCCGTTCGGGAAGTAGGCCCGAATAGCGCTCTCCGGCACTCAACCTGGAGACGCTTCGAGGTGGGCCAAACGTCCAGGCGAAGCAGAAGTGGCTGCGAGCGCCGCTTCCACTCTGCTCGAGGCGCACGTCGATGAGGCGCGAGCGCAACTGCTCGTCCTGTCGCGCCGGACGGAAGCGGCCCGGCTTCAGCGAGCGTCGCCGCCGGAGCCCTCGGCCTCGCGCACGAGGCGCTCGACGAGCGGTACCAGTATCGTTGCGTCGGGCGCGCCGCGGAACGTGTAGCGGATGATCCCCTTGGCATCGATCAGCACCACGCGCGGCCAGCCGCGCACGTTCCACAGGGTCGCGAGCGGGCCGTGGTCGCTGGGCCCGTCCCACAGCACGGGCCAGGTCATCTCCTCGTCGGCCGCGGCCTTGCGGGCCACCGCCAGGCTGGGGTCGCCGTTGACGCCGAAGAGCGTGAAGGGGCGCTCGGCGTGGGTCAGCGTGAGCTCGCGTTCGAGCGGGTACATGTGGCGGCAGGCCGTGCACCACTGGGCCGAGAAGACGAGCAGCACAACCTGGCCGCGGTAATCCTCGAGCGCGAGCGCGTCGCCCTCGAGCGATTTCCCGGTCGTGGCCGGCGCGGGCTTCCCGGTCGCGAGCGTGCGCAGACACTCGAGCTCGCGCCGCGTGAGCAGGGCGATCGGCGACTCGCCCTCGGGAGCGGGCCAGGAGGTCGCGACTTCCGTGAGTCCCTGCAGCAGCGTCTCCACCTCCTTCCGCAGGGCCTGTGGGGTGCGCTCGCGCATGCGCTGCGCCATAGGCGGGCCGAAGTCCTGCTCGAGCGATGCCTCGATGCGCTGGAGCTCTTCCGCGCTGCCCGCGGTCTCGCAGCGCACCTGGTGGAGCTCGATGCTGTCCGCCTGCCGCAGGAGCTGCAGCGCGAGTCCGAAGCGCGCAGCGCTCTGCACGGTGGCCACAGGGCTCGCCGCCGCGAGCCGGCGCAACGCGTCCTCGTGACCCGCGTCGAGCGTTGCGGCCAGCACGACCGCGAAAGGCACGAGCTGTGGACTCGCGAGGTGCTGCGTGAGCAGCGCCGCACGCGCTCGGTTGCAGGGCGCGCTCTCGGAGCCCGGAGAGGAGTTAGCCAGCACCCACAGGAGCGCGTCGATCGCGACCGGGTCGCGCGGGTGCGCCACGGCCACCTCCAGCACGCGCTCGGCGAACGGCGTGGGCGGCGGCGCTTCGCCCATCAGCCGATCGCGCTCCGCGCTGGTGGTGGCCTGCTGGATCTTCTCGATGTAGGCGGCTCGTGCTGCCTCGAGTTCGGCCTGGATCGCGGCCACCTGCTGCGCGGGCGTCCCGGTCGGGGCGGCACCGCTGCCCTGAGCAACGAGGAGGACAAGGCCGAAGAGGATCTCCGTTGCGAGCATCTGGCCACTATTCGCTGCGCCACGCGCGCACACAAGCGCGGGCCGCTGCCACTCGAGCAAGTGCTCGACGTATGCAAGCAGATTGTGGGTCGGTGCGAGCGGGTCGGGGCATTGTCGCACGCGTGAGCGGCGCGGCGAGCCTCATGCGCCAACTCACCGGCGCTCCTCGCCCGTCAGCGCGAGCTGGACGGGATGGCCGCTGTGGCGCGCCTCTAGAGTGAGCAGCGCCTGCTTGCGTTCGAGACCGCCGGCATAGCCGGTGAGCGTGCCGTCGGCGCCGATCACGCGGTGGCAGGGCACGACGATCGGGATCGGGTTGGCGCCGTTCGCGCGGCCCACGGCGCGCACGGCGCGCTCGTCGCCGAGGCGGCGCGCCAGCTCGCCGTAGGAGATCGTGGCGCCGTAGGGGATGCGCGCGAGCTCGGCCCACACTCGCTTCTGGAAGGGCGTGCCCTCTGGAGCGAGCGAGAGGTGGAACTCGCGGCACTCGCCGGTGAAGTAGCGCGTCAGGGCCTCGATGACGGGCTTGGCCCGGCGCTCGTCGGGCGGCAGCTCGCGCCAGGGCGAGGTGCGCGCGTCGAAGTCGAGCGCGACCAGCGCTCCGTCGCGGTCCACCACGGCCAGGAAGCGTCCGAGCGGGGTCGGGATCGGTGCGATCGTGCGTGTGTTCATGGGAGGCTCTTCCACAGGTGGAGGGTGGCGAGGCTGCGGTGTGGAGCGAAGGATTCCATCAGGCGCGTGGCGGCGGGCGCGTCAGGGCGCTCGTCGAGCTCGAAGAAGCGTTTGAGCGCTTCGGCCAGGGCCACGTCGCCGATTGGCGCGCAGTCCTCGAAGCCGTAGGCGCGCATGAGCAGGTATTGAACCGACCATGGGCCGAGTCCGCGCACGGCAGCGAGGCGCTCCGCGACCAGCGGCACGGGTTCGTGCCGCCCGCCCTCGAGGTCGAGCTGGCCCGCGACGAGCGCGCGCGCGGCATCGATCAGGTACTCGGCCTTGCGGCGCGAGAACTGGCGGCGCTCGAGGTCGGCGTAGTCGAGCGCGGCGACCTCGGCGGGCGTCGGGTGAGCGATGAAGTCCCCCACTCTCGTGCCGGCGAGCTCGATCAGCGCGGCGCGGCAGGTCGAGGCGAAGCTCACGTTGACCTGCGCGCCGACGACCACCCACACCAGCCCCTCGAACACGTCGGTCGAGCGCGGCAGGCGCAGTCCGGCGCGGCCACGCACCAGGCGCGCGATGTCCTTCGAGCGCGCGGCGCGGCGCTCGAAGGA
>JABFRZ010000035.1 GCA_013140785.1 Planctomycetota bacterium
GACTTCGAGCGACCCGCCGTGCGCATCCGCAACTCGATCATCGAGCTCGTCTCGGGCTTCGACGAGAGTCCGCCGCGCAAGTTGCCGCTGCCGCCGTTCTCGGCGCTGGGACCGCGTTTCTGAGCGTGCGCTGGAAGGCCGAGGTCGGCGAGGCGCTCGTGATCTTCGGCGTGCGCCCGGACCATCCGGCCACGGGCTACGGTTACGTCGAGGCCGGTCCCACGCTCGGTAGGCGCGACTCGATTCCGGTGTACGCGGTGACGCGCTTCGTCGAGAAACCCGAGCCCGCGCGCGCCGCGCAGTTCCTGGCCGGCGGCAAGCATCTGTGGAACTCGGGCATGTTCGTGTGGAGCACGCGCGCCATCCAGGACGCGCTGCGCGCGCACGCGCCCGCGATCGCTCAGGGGCTCGCGCGCGTGGAGGCGGGCGAGGCGCTGGAGCGCGTCTACCCGACCCTGCCGAGCGTGGCCATCGACGTGGCCGTGCTCGAGAAGGCCGCCAACGTGCGCATGCTGCCGATCGACTACGCGTGGAGCGACGTGGGCTCGTGGGCCGCGCTGCCCGAGCTCCACCCACCGGACCGCGAAGGCAACTGGCCGGTGCTCGGCGGTGGCGCCCAACTGGTGGCCGAGGATTCGAGCGGCTGCCTGGCCTACGCCGAGGGCGACGAGATCATCGCGCTGGTCGGCGTCCACGACCTGGTGGTCGTGCGCGCCGGCAACGCCACGCTCGTCTGTCCGCGCAAACGCGCCCAGGAGGTCAAGCGCGTCGTCGAGCGCCTGGCGTCCGAGGGCGAGCGCTTCCTGTGACTTCCGTGGGCGGTGTCCTCGCCATCGACTACGGGGACAAGAAGTGCGGCTTCGCCTCGACCGACGCGCTGCGCATCGCGCGCGAGCCGCTGGGCGTGCTGCGGCACGAAGGGCGGGTCGAGCTGCTGCTCGAACACCTCGAGCGGCTGCTCGCCGAGCGCGACGTGGCGACCCTTCTCGTGGGGCTGCCGCTGCACATGGACGGCCGACCGGGGGCGCGCGCCGCGGTGGTGGCCGGCTTCGTGGCGCGCCTGCGAGCGCGCTTCCCTGCGCTCGACGTCCAGGAATGGGACGAGCGCCTGACCTCCAAGGAAGCCGAGGCGCGTTTGCGCGCGCTCGGGCGCAAGGGTCGGGAGATCCGGGCCGAGCGCGACAGCTGGAGCGCGCTCGTCTTGCTCGACGACTGGCTGCGCTCCCACGAAACACGCTCCCGCTGAGCATTCGGCAACGATCGGCAACAATCGGCACTGACGCCTCGGCGGGCGATGCGGTATTCTCCTGGCGCGTGAGAGGCCCGGGCGGCCGCTCTCGGGGCGAACGCGCCGCGAGGGAGGAAAGTCCGGGCTCCTCGGGTCAGGGTGGTTGCTAACAGCAACCGGTCGCGAGGCCAGGGAAAGTGCCACAGAGAATAGACCGCCTGCACGGACCGCGTGTCCGCGCAGGTAAGGGTGAAACGGTGCGGTAAGAGCGCACCGCGGTCCTGGTGACAGGATTGGCAGGGCAAACCCCACCCGGAGAAAGACCAAATAGGGGGGCGTGTGAGACCCGCACGAAGCGCCCCCGGGTAGGTCGTTCGAGGCCGAGCGCGAGTTCGGTCCCAGAGAAATGGCCGCCCCCCTTCGCAAGGAGGGGACAAAACCCGGCTTACAGGGCCTCTCACGCGCTTCATCCGTCGAGTCGGTAGCCGCCGAAGAAGCCTCGTCTACTACGGGTTGGGCCACTCGCTCTGGAAGCTCCTAGGCCTTGACAGATGAAAGGCTTCGGCGAGAATCCCCCGCTTCCTTTTCTCGAGCAGCCCCCGTCCTTCCGCCTCGTGGACGGCCGCCGGCCTGCCCCCCCCATGGAGTTCGTCTTCGTCGCCCCTCGCGAGGCGCTGTTCGCGGCTTGCACCCCGCAGGGCTTCCAGGCCTTTCGGTCCGCCGAGGAGGGCGCGGAGTTCATCGCACGGCTCCACCTGCACGGCTTCTTCGTCGAACGCGAGCGCGCGGAGCGCACCCCGGCCTGGAAGCAGGTCATCCCCTACTGCGTGGTGACGAGCGGCGAGCGCATCCTGCTGATGAAGCGGCGCTCGAAGGGTGGCGAGGCGCGCCTGCACGACAAGCTCTCGATCGGAGTGGGTGGACACATCAACCCAGGGGACCGCGAAGCTGGATCGGACCTGGTGCTCGCCGCGGCCCGCCGCGAAATCGCCGAGGAAATCGAGGTCAGAGGTGAGTACGAACTCAGGCTTCTCGGTTACCTCAACGACGACTCCAACCCGGTTGGAGCCGTGCACGTGGGCCTCGTCTTCGCGGCGATAACCACGGGCCTGGTCCACATTCGTGAAGAAGACGTGCTAGAAGGGCTGCTGGTCGAATTGGAGGAGCTGCGCGCGAGTCGGTCGCGTGGCGCGAACCTAGAGACCTGGTCCAGCATCCTGATCGCTCACTTCGACGAACTCGGTCTCGTACGACAACCCGCCACCACCCGGAGCGCCCCATGACAACCAGCACCAAGAAGAACCGAGTCGATCCCGAGCGGCTGTACGACATGCTCCTCAGCGCGCGCACGGCCGAGGTATGCACCGTCCACTTCAAGGACGGACGCGTGATGCGCGGCGCTCTGGTCTTCAACCAGTTCAAGGGCACCGGCCGGCTGATCAACGTGGACGAGGAGATCTCGATCGATTTCCGGGTGGACGAGCTGCGCGACCTGAAGTTCTAGTCGCGCCCACACACGCCACGGGCCTCGCCTCCCCGCCGGGATGCGAGGCCCGCGTCCTTTCCGAGGTTCCTGTGGCGTCGGACCAGGTACCGGCAGCGGCTCAAGCGGGATAGGGTCGCATCCCCGGTTCCAGATCGACGTGCACGGCGTCGGCAACGCGGTTGATGTAGTTGAAGTACGCGACGACCTGGATCGCTTCGTGGATTGCACGGTCGTCGAGGCCCGAATGCCGCAGGACCTCCACGTCGGCCGCGCTCATGGCCGCGGGCGTGCGCGTGAGCTTCTCGGCGAAGGCGCACAGCTCCCGTTCCTCGGGGAGCAAACGCGCCCCGCGCCAGTCCTCTGCCAGCGCCGCTAGCCAGGCCTCACGCTCGACTCCGGCCTCCGGCCGCTCGCCGCCTCCGAACTCGCCACGCACCTCGGCCCGGAGGTCGCTCTGATGCGCGAGGGTTCAATAGTGGCAGCCGTTGGCGCCACTGACGACCACCGCGAGCATCTCGCGCCGGCGCCGCGAGAGGCTGCCTGGCGCCAGCATCACGCGCTTGTAGAGCTCCAGCGAGGCCTCCATCGTCTCGGGCGCGAGGCTCATCGCGCGCACGATCTGGAACACCCGGCCGGCGCGCTTCACGGCCGCGTCGTAGACGAGGCGCACCAGTCCCTGGGCCTCTGCGGGAGCAATCGTGTGGATCCACATGGTTTGTTCAGGGTTCCGGGTGCTGGAGCAGCGCCTCGATCGCGCGTCGCTCCTCCGCCGTTCTCGTGCGTGGATAGTAGGCCGCGAGCGCGCGCTGCGCGCCCACGTCGGCGAAGGCCGCCAGGGTACGCACCGCCGCGCGCCGCAGGTGGAACGAGGGCTCCGCCAGGAACCCCACCAAGAAGCGCGAACT
>JABFRZ010000303.1 GCA_013140785.1 Planctomycetota bacterium
CGCGTGAAGTTGTGCGCGCGGCCCCAATCCAGCGTGGCACGCGAGGTGTCGAAGCCCTCGGCCGTGCGCGCCTCGCGCGCGCGCACCCAGGCGGCGCACAGGAGCGCCGTGCCGCAGAAATCCTCGCGCAGGTGGCGCGCGTCCTGGCCGCGCAGGCCGCGGTAGACGCGCCGCAGGAAGCGCACGTCCTCGCTCGGGGATTGCACGGCGAGCTGGTAGAGCACGTGCCGGTCGGCCGTGCGCGCGCTGAAGGCGGCGCGCCTGGCGCCACCCTTCTTCGTCGGCCTGCGAGCGTCCTGTCCCATGCAGGGCGAGGATCCTACTCGCGCGCGCCCGCGCGCGCGCAGAAACGAGCACGCCCGCAGCGCGGGGAAATCCGCGCAGCGGGCGTGCTCGCCTTCTTCGCGCCGACTACTTGGCCGCCAGCGAGACCTGCCGCAGCTCCTGGAAGTAGCGCGTGCGCGCCTTCTTGTAGAGCAGGTCGCGGATGGTCACGAACAGCTCTTCGTTGGACTTGGGATCGCGCACGGGCAGACGCACGGCACCCGGCACGTTGCGGGGCACGCTGACGATGCCCGGCGTGAGGCGGCGATTGACCTTGCGGGCAATGTCCGCGGGGTTGTCCACTTCGACCAGGATCCAGGCTCCGATCGAAGGCATGGTGCGAAGCCCCGGGATGGTGGCCAGTCTCGAAAAGAAGCGCTCGCGCTCCTCGTCCATTTGGAATCTCCTAGGTGCGGGCTGGACCTGGTTCGGGATGGGGTTGGGGGCCGCGGCAACGCGCCGCCAATCTAGCCCGCGCCTACCGTATCTAGTGCTAGGGGGAGGCTCAAGCACCATTTCTGGACATGAGTGGGGTTGGAGAGGCGCTTCCAATCGGCGCCGAGCACGCCCCCGAGCGGGCGCCGCTTCCCCCCATCTGCCTAGTCTAGGGCCGCGCGTAGCCGTGGCGGAACTCCGCCAAAGAACGGAAGCGCGTCTCGGACAGGCTCGTGCTGCGCGCGCTCGTCCGCGCGACGCGCGTCGCGGCCTTCGCATCGATCCCGGCCAGCGCGCCTAGGAATTCCTGCAGCGCGCTGGGCGGCAGCGCGAAGCGCCGGAAACCGCAGCCGATCAGGTGCGCCGCGTTCTCGGGGCGCTGCGCGCTCGCGCCGAAGACCGCGAGCTCGCGCCCAGCGCCCGCGGCCACTTCGCAGGCCTTGGCCAGGGCGCGCAGGACATAGGGGTGCAGCGTCTCGAGCGCGCGCGCCAGCTCAGGATCCTCGCGATCGACGGCCAAGAGGTGCTGCTGCAGTCCGTCCAGGTTGACCAGCATGAAATCGGCCTCGGCCGAGAAGTCGCGCACCCCGAGCAGGGACGCGGGCGTCTCGAGTACGACTCCGACCGGCACGGCGGGCTGGAAGCGCTCGCCCGTGCGGCGCAGCTCGAGCCGCTCCTCGAACAGGATCTCGCGCACGCGCCGCAGATCGGCGCAGTCCATCACGAACGGCACGGCGATGCGCACGTCGGCCCCGCTGCCGGCGATGAGGATGGCCTGCAGCTGGCGGCGCAGCAGCGCGGGCTGGGCGAAGAGCATGCGGATGCCCACGCGGCCGAGGCTCGGGTTGCGCTCCTTGTGCGGGTGCAGGTAGCGGATGCCCAGGCTCGAATCGACGCTGAGCAGCCGAAAGGTCACGCGCCCGCCGTGCGCCGCGCCGACCACGGCGGCGTAGTGCTGCACGAGCGCCTCGCGCGAGGGCGGGGTGCCGTCCGTCAGGTACAGGAGCTCGGTGCGGTACAGGCCGACCGCCGTGAGGCCGAGCGCGCTCGCCTGCTCGACCTCGGGCAGGTTTCCGGCCGAGGCCTCGAGCTCGATCTTCTCGTCGTCCTGCGTGCGCGCCGGACGACGGGCCCAGTCGGGCACCTCGGCGCTCTCGGTCGAGGCCGCCGGGGCACCGGCCTGCGTGGCCTCGGCGTACTGCGCGCGCACGAGCTCGTCGGGATTGACGCGCACCAGCCCCTCGGTCGCGTCCAGGATCACGAAGTCGCCCTCGCGCACCTCGTCCAGCAAGCGCTCGACGCCCGTCAGCGTGGGGATGCGCATCGAGCGCGCGAAGATCGCCGCGTGGCTCGTGAGGCCGCCCGACTGCGTGACGATGCCCTTCACGTTCTCGTTCGCGAGGTTGAACATGTCCACGATCGAGAGCTCGCGTCCCACCAGGATGTAGTCGCGCGGCGGCGGCGCCGCCGGACGCTCCGTGGCGCGCTGCTCGAGGTTGCGCAGCACACGGATGCCGACGTCGCGCAGGTCCACCGCGCTCTGGCGCAGAGCCTCGTTCTGGACCAGGCGGAAGATGCGATCGAAATCCCCCACCACCTTGCCGATCGCGCCCTCCAGGCGCATCTGTTCGTTCAGGATCAGGTTCTCGACGTCGGCGATGAAGGCCGAGTCGCGCAGGTAGGCGAGGTGCGTGTCGAGGATGCGCGCGTCTTCCTCGCGCACGCGCCCAGTGAGCCGGGCCTTGAGGTCGAGCAGCTGCAGCCGCGAATCGTCCAGGGCCTGGCGGAAGCGGTTGAGCTCGACCTCGATCTCGTCCAGCGGCACGCGCTCGACGCGCTCCTTGACGAGATCATGGTCCTGGCGGTGGACGCGCCCGAGGACGAGCCCGGGCGCGACCGTCGCGCCGCGCAGGATCGGTCCGCTGGCCGGCGCGGGCGCCGCACCTTCGGCCGGCGCGAGAGCTTGGTCGGGGGCAGATTCGTCGCTCCGCCCCGCGCCCTCGCTCTCCGGAGAGGTCTCGCTCGCCATGCCGGCCATGTTAGGGCCGGGCCGCCGCGAACTGAATCGCCGAGGATCGAGCTAGAAAGCGCTGGCGCGAGCCCAGGTGTGCTCGAACGACGTCCGACAGTGGGTCACGAGCCCTTCCTGGCGCAAGACGAGCAGGAACAGGCCCTCGGTGCCCGCGCGCGCGATCGAGATCAGGGCCGCACCCCGATCCACCACGATCATCTTCGAGGGCAGCGCGGCGATGCGGCGGCGCTCGCCCTTCACCTTGCGCAAGAGGTCGTCTTCCTCGCCGCGCAGCTCGCCGCCCTCGAAGTAGCGCTCGTCGAAGACGAGGCGCAGGCCCACGCCGGCCTCGGCCCGTTCCCACAGGGCCTGGGCCACCTCAAGCGAGGGCACCTGGGGCGACTGGCCGAAGTAGAGGATCTCGGAGCGCGCCTGGCGCACTTGCTCGACCAGCACCGCGCGGATCTGCGGCAGGCCCTTCACGATCTCGACCGGCGGGGCCCAGCGCTGTTCCTCGGCGCCGGAGTTGTACACGGCCGCCAGCTCCTGCGAGAGCGCCAGCACCTCGGCCTGCTGCTCTCCGAGGCGCTTCTGCTGCCCCTGGAGCGCCAGCTCGGGAGCGATCGGGCGGTAGCGGTTGATGGCGTCGGCCCCGACCGCGCAGAAGCCTTTTTCCACCAGCGAGTCGAGGGCCTGATAGACCTTGGGCTGCGGCACCCCAGTGCGGCGCGCGATCTCGACCACGCGCGCGTTGCGGTCCTGGACCAAGCCCAGGTAGACGAGCGACTCGTAGCGCGACAGGCCAGCGCGGCGCAGGCGCTCGAGCCGAGCCTCGTTCGCCGGGCCG
>JABFRZ010000540.1 GCA_013140785.1 Planctomycetota bacterium
GGCCAGGCGCGCTTGCACCTGGGCCGCGAGGATCGAGTGGCCGCCCAGGTCGAGGAAGGCGTCCTCGACCCCGACCGCGTCCAGCGCGAGCACCTCGGCCCAGATCTCGGCCACGACCTCCTCGACCACGTCGCGCGGCGCGAGGTAGACGGGCAGGTGCTCGGGCCGGCCCTGCTCGGGCTCGGGCAGGCGCTTGCGATCGACCTTGCCGTTGGGCGAGAGCGGCAGCGCTTCGAGGCGCACGTACACGGACGGCACCATGTAGTGCGGCAGATCGGCGGCCAGAGTCTTGCGCAGGTCGGCCGCCAAGAGGTGCGTGAAGCGCGGCGCGCCCAGCTCGGTGGTGGAGCGCGGCACGTAGTAGGCCACCAGGCGCTTCTCGCCCGAGGCGTCGGCGCGCGCCACGACCACGCCCTCGCGCACGGCCGGGTGCGTGCAGAGACGCGCCTCGATCTCGCCCAGCTCGATGCGGTAGCCGCGGATCTTGACCTGGTTGTCCACGCGCCCGAGCAGCTCGAGGTTGCCGTCTTCCAGCCAGCGCGCGAGATCGCCCGTGCGATACATGCGCGCGCCCGCGACGTCGCTGAACGGATCGACGACGAAGCGTTCGGCCGTCAGCTCGGGCCGGCCGAGGTAGCCGCGTCCCACTCCGATGCCGCCCAGATACAGCTCGCCCGGCACGAGCGCGGGCACGGGCTGGTGGTCTTCGTCGAGCACGTAGGCGCGCTGGTTCGCCATCGGCTTCCCGTAGGGGATGCTGCGCCAGGCCGGATCGACCTCTTCCACCTCGAAGATCGTCGAGTCCATCGAGCACTCGGTCGCTCCGCCCATGCTGATCACGCGCGCCTCCGGCGCCAACGCGCGCAGCCGGTCGGGCAGCGTGACCGGGATCCAGTCGCCGCCCAGCAGCGCCAGGCGCAGCGAGCGCGGCGCGAGCCCCGCGTCGACCTCGCACAGCTCGACCAGCATCTTCAGCATGGCCGGTGCGGTGTGCCAGATCGTCACGCGGTGGCGCTGGATGAGCTCGCCCCAGGCGCGCGGATCCTGGAGCTCGTCGGGTCGCGGCATGACGATGGCCGCGCCGGCGGCAAGCGTGCCGAACACGTCGTAGGCGCACATGTCGAAGGACAGCGAGGCCAGCGCGATCAGCGCGTCGCCGGTGCCGACCGCGAAACGGCGGTTGAAGTCCAGGAAGTTGTTCACGCGACCGCGGTGGTCCAGCAACACGCCCTTGGGCTTGCCGGTCGAGCCCGATGTGTAGATGACGTAGGCCAAGTCCTCGGGGCCGACGCCGCTGGCGGGCGGCGCGCCGTCCGCGAGTGCACCGCGCTGCTCGTCCAGGAAGACGAGCCGCACCGCGCTGGCCGGCTCGGGCAAGAGCGCTTGGAGGTGGCGCTGGGTCAGCAGCACGCCGACTTTCGAGTCCGCGAGCATGAAGGCCAGGCGTTCGCGCGGATACGCCGGGTCCATCGGCAGGTATGCACCGCCGGCCTTGGCGATCGCCAGCAGGCCGATCACCAGCTCGAACGAGCGCTCGGCCGCGATCGCCACCAACACGTTCGGACCGACGCCGACCGTGCAGAGGTGCTGCGCCAGGCGATTGGCGCGCGCGTCCAGAGCCGCGTAGGTCAGGCTGCGCCCGTCGTGGAAGACGGCCGGAGCGTCGGGACAGCGCCGCACGCGCTCCTCGAACAGCTCGTGCAGGCAGCGCTCGCGCGGGAACTCGGCGGTCGTGTCGTTCCACGCGCACAGGATCGTCTCGCGCTCGCCCTCCGTCAGGAACGGCAGGCGTCCGATGGGGGCGTCGGGCTGGGCGAGGGCGCCAGCGAGGAGGTTCTCCAGGTGTGCGAGCAGGCGCTCGGCCACGCGTGGGTCGAACAGCTCGGCGTCGTAGGACAGCGTGCCCGCGCTGGCACCCTTCGAGAGCGCGAGCACCAGGTCGTAGCCGCACAGGTCCTTGGCGGCGGGCTTGTCGCTCGTCACCAGCACCTGGAAGAGGTTGTCGGCACGCGTGCTGTGCGCCACATGCAGGAGCTGCGGCAGGGCCAGCGCGTTCCGGCGGCCGTCCGCGAGCTCGCGCTGGGTGGCCGCGAGCAGCTGGCGGAAGGTGACCCTGCCGTCCAGCGCGAAGCGCAGCGCCGCATGACGCTCGTCCTCGCGCAGGCCCAGCAACAAGTCGCCCTGGCGCGTGGTGCGGTAGAGCACGGTTACGAAGGCCGCGACCATGCCGTCGAACATCGAGAGCTCGGTGCCTTGCAGTCCATCGCGCAGTGCGCGCGCGAGCTCGGGCCGCAGCTTGAAGGCGAGGCGGGCACGCTTGGCGCTCGGTTGCGGCGGGCGCGCGCGGGAGCTCGGCAGCTCGAGCGCGGGCGGCCGCCCGGCGAGCTTCTCGCTCCAGTAGGCGCGCTGGGCTTCGTCACCCGTGGGGCGATGGGAGGCTTGGCTCATGGGGAGTGTGGACTGGCTTCAGCGTGTTCGCTTCGGCGGTGTCGTTTCAACCATGCGGGGCTCGACGGACGATGACGGCTCCGTGAACGAGGTTCCCGTGGACGCTTGCGAGCACGTTGCGAGTCGATTGCGCCTGGTGGGGGACGAGGTGCATCTCTGGTGGGGGCGGAGGGACGCGGTCGAATCTCTGGACACGCTCCGCGGCTCGCTATCGGAAGACGAGCGCCGCCGATCTGAGCGTTTCCGACGGGAGCGCGACGCCCACGCCTTCGCCTTCCGGCGCGCATTCCTGCGCGCGACCCTGGCGGGGCACCTGGGCTGTCGCCCGCGTGACATCGGTTTCACGCTGGGCGAGTTCGGCAAGCCGACGCTCGCGAACCCCTGCGCCGATGTGTGCTTCAGCGCCGCGGGCACGGGCGATTGGGCGCTGGTGGCGGTGAGCGCGGGCCGCGAGCTCGGAGCCGACGTAGAGGGAGACGCCTTGACGCTCGACGCGCGCCTCGGCGAGGCGGAAGAGCTTTCTCGGCTGGCGCGCAGCGTGCTCACCGACAGCGAGCAGGCCGAACTCGCGTGCCTCGCGCAGTCCGAGCGCGCGCGCGCTTTCCTGGGTGCATGGACTCGCAAGGAGGCGTTGCTCAAGGCGCTCGGCACCGGGCTCTCGCGCGAGCCGCGTACGGTAGAGGTCGGGCTCGCGCCGCTGGTCGCCCCGCGGGTGCTGGGGCCAACGCTCTTCCCGACGGACGGCGCCTGGCTGTTCGACCTGGCTGCGCCGCGCGGGCTGGTCGCGAGCCTGGTGGTGGTGGCGAGGAAGGGTGAGCGGCCGCACCTCCGCCCTCACGGTCTCTGAGCGCGCTCGCGGCCCCAGTCAGGCGGCCGCGCGTCCGCTCGGGCCGCGCACGTTCACGCTGGTCACGCGCTCCGTCTCCTCCAGCTTGCGCAGCACTCTGCCCGGGATGCCGCCCACCAGCGAGTACGGCGGGACGTCCTGGGTCACGACCGCGTTGGCCGCGATGACGCTGTCGTGCCCGATGGTGATCGGTCCGAGCACGCACGCGCCCACGCCGATCAAGACACGCTCCTCGATGATCGGCAGCGAGGTGAGCGGTGCACCGTGGTGGGCCAGCCCGAGCGTCACGTTGTGGCGGATCTGCACGTCGTCGCCGATGTACAGCGCGCCCAGCACGCACCCGCCGCTGTGCCAGATGCGCACGCGCCGGCCGACCTTGACGATGTAGGGCAGCTCGATGCGCGCCAGCCACAGCGTGCACAGTTCGAGGAAGCGGTAGACGAGCGTGCACGGCGCGCGCAGCAGCCGTGGCAGCCGCATGCGCCAGTTGCCGAAGCGGTTGACGGCCAGGGCCACGAAGCCGTGCGCGAAGAGGCTTTCGTGCGTGCGCAGGTCTTCGCGGAGGAGCGCGAAGAGCGACATGCCGGGCGGGTTCTGGTCCACGTCCCCGCGCATCGTGTAGCCCAGGTGCTCGCCACGCGGGAGCCTCGTCGGCAGGTTCGCGGCCGAGGCCGGCGGAACGTCCTTCGCTTCCATGTCGTCTAGTACTCGCCGCCGTCGTGACGCGCTTGCGGCCTCGCGCGCGGGAACTGGGGGGCCGCGCTTACATCGGACGGGCCGCCTTGCCGATGCAGTCATTCCCGCGTTTCCCCATGCCCGCGCCCGCCCAGCCGTCGAACGAGCAGCTACCCAACGAGCCGCCGCCCACGGTCTATCGGCCCTGCGCCGCCGGCGCCCTGGGAAGAGTGGGGGTGGCCGTCGCGAGTTTCGTGCTCGTGTGCAGTGTGCTGCGGATGGTGGCCGTGCCGGCGGGCGGCAGCGCGATCGGTGGCAAGCTCGAGACCTGGCAGGCCCACGCGCGCGAGTACGACACCGTCTTCCTCGGCTCGAGCCACGTCCTGCGCGCCTTCGTGCCGGCGGAGTTCGACCGCGTGTCGGGCGAGTTCGGCCGTCCCACGCGCTCGTTCAACTTCGGCCTGCAGGCGGTGCACCTGCTCGAGCAGCGCCATCTCCTGGGCGCGATCCTCGACGCGCACCCCCGGCTCGCGCGCGTGTTCTTCGAGTACCAGTGGCTGACGCCCCAGATCGATCCAGAGAACGCCTTCAACGCGCGCACGCTCTACTGGCACGATCCGGCGACCACGCTGCTCGCGGCCGAGCGCGCGCTCCACTGGGGTCGCGAGCTCGGCGACGGCCTCACGTACGCCGCGGATCCGGCGCGGCAACACTCGATCTTCGACGTGGCCATGCGGCTCGTCCCGGGTGGTGCGTGCATGGCCGAGGAGCACCTCGCGCACGGCTTGACCGAGCGCCTGATGATCGGGCGCGGCAAGGACGTGCTGAAGGGTCTGCTCGGACGCGCGCACGGCGAGAGCGAGCGCTCCCTCGCGAACAACGGCTACGTGTCGCTCGAGGAGGACGCGGCCCTGCTCGCGGCCCGGGGCGAGGCGCGCAACGCCTACAGCGCGCGCCGCGAGCGCTTCCTCGCCAACCAGGAGGCCTACGCCCGCGACGTGGACACGCTCGACGCGGCCCAGCAGTCCTTCGGCGACGGTGAGTGGGTCAACGCGGAGCTCGTGCGCGTGGACGACTTCGAGCTCGTGGCCCAGATCGCGCGCGAGGTGCGCGCGCGCGGGGTCGAGTTCGTGCTCGTCATCCTGCCTTCACAGAGCGCCAACCGGCCCTTCGAGGAGCGCCTCTCCGAGGAGCTCGGCGCGCTCGTCTTGCGCTACAACCTGCCCGAGCGCTACCCGCAGCTCTACGACCCGGCCAAGCGCTTCGACTCCGGGCACCTCTCGCACGAGGGCGCGCTGTACTTCTCGAGCATCCTGGCGCGCGACTACGCCGGGCAGAGCACCGTCGGGGACGACGCGGGCGAGAGTCCGGGCGAGAGCAAGCCGATCGGCGAGGTGACCCAGTGATCTTCACCGAGCCGCGCTTCCTGGTCTTCTTCCTGCTCGTGTACGGCGTCTACTGGGCGCTGCGCGCGAACGGACCGCGCAAGCTGTGGCTCCTGCTCGCGAGCGCCACCTTCTACTGCGCCTGGGACTGGCGTTTCCTCGGGTTGCTGCTGTTCTCGGCCGGGCTCGACTACTTCGTCGCGCTCGGCTTCGAGCGCACGACGACACCGCGCGCGCGGCGCGGGCTGCTGTTCCTCAGCCTGGCCCTGAACCTCGGCTTCCTGGGCTTCTTCAAGTACTACAACTTCTTCGTCGAGTCGGGCACGGGCTTCCTGCGCTGGCTGGGCGTGCCGGCCACGGCACCGACGCTCGCGATCCTCCTGCCGATCGGGATCAGCTTCTACACCTTCCACACGCTCTCCTACACGATCGACGTCTACCGCAAGAAGTTCGAGCCGATCCGGCGCCTGACGGACTTCATGCTGTTCGTGACCTTTTTCCCGGCCATGGTGGCTGGGCCGATCGTGCGCGCGGCGCAGTTCCTGCCGCAGCTGGCCGAGAAGCGCCTGTTCGCGCGCGTGGACGTGCGCGCCTGCCTGACGCTGTTCCTGATCGGCTTCGTCAAGAAGGGCCTCGTCTCGGACCACATCGCGCCTGTGATCGAGCCGCTCTTCGCGGATCCGGGTGCCTACAGCGCCGCCTCGACCTGGATCGGCCTGTGCTTGTATCACGTGCAGATCTACTGCGATTTCTCGGGTTACTCGGACATGGCGCTGGCCACGGCCGGGCTGCTGGGCTACTCGCTGCCGAAGAACTTCGACTTCCCGTTCTTCGCGCAGAGCATAGGCGAGTTCTGGCAGCGCTGGCACATCTCGCTCTCGACCTGGTTCCGCGACTACTTCTACTTCGCGTTGGGCGGCAGCAAGGGCTCGAGCGTTCAAGGCATCCTGCTGGGCTCGCTGACCATGATGGTGGTCGGCCTGTGGCACGGCGCGGGCTGGCAGTACGTCGGCTTCGGCGTGCTGATGAGCGGTTCGATCATCGTCTCGCGCAGCTGGGCCATGCTCGTGTCCGAGGGTTCGTTCGCGCGCCGGGCGATGAGCTTCCTCGGCACGCCGCTCATGTGGTGGTTCCTGTTCTGGAACTGGATCCTGTTCCGCTCGACCGGCTGGGAGCAGGGCTGGACCATGCAGCGCATCTTCTTCTTCCTCGAGGACGGCGGGACGAAGCAGCTCGAGCCCGCCTGGCTCGCGCTCGTGGCCGCGTTCTTCGTGGTCCACTACGCCTTCTACCGCGGCTGGTTCCGCCGCCTCGCGGCCGTGAACGACTGGATCTACTCCGCGAGCGTTGGCGCCGCCGCCGCGCTGGTCTTGGCCTTCATGGCGACCGAGACGAAGGCCTTCATCTACTTCCAGTTCTAGCAGGTAGCTGCACGGTTGACGGCCCGCCTGGGGTGGGTGAGAGTGGGCGGCTCTTCCACACCACGGCGACTTGCGAGGCAGGCTCCCATGCTCACTCCGGCGCTCCTCCTTTGCTCTGCACTGGCCCAGAGCGGGATTGTTTCGTCCCCGGCAACGATTCGCGTGGCCGCAGGCCTCACCGGGCCCGTGAATGTCGCGGCTCCAAGGGGCGACGCTCAACGGCTCTTCATCGTCGAGGTCAACACCGGCCGCATCAAGATCTTGAAGAGTGGGACGCTGCTGCCCGTGCCGTTCCTCGACATCGGCGCGTTGCTCACCGTCAACCAGAGCCACGGGTTGCTCGGGCTGGCCTTCCACCCGAACTACGCATCGAACGGGTTCTTCTACGTGCAGTACGTGGACAGCGCCATCCGACCGACGGTCGCGCGCTACCAGGTCTCGGGCGATCCCGACGTCGCCAACGCCGCGAGCGGTCAGATCGTGATCCGACTGCTCCCGATCGTGGACCACCAGGGCGGCGGGCTCGCCTTTGGGCCAAACGACGGCTACCTCTACGCGGCCTTCGGCGATGCCAAGTCGGAGGACCCCGACAACAACGCGCAGAATGACGGCGGCCTGCGCGGCAAATTGGTGCGCCTCGATGTGGACTCGGCTACGCCGTATGCGATCCCGCCCACGAATCCATTCGTTGGTCCGGGAAACCCGCGCGACGAGATCTGGGCCAAGGGCTTTCGGAATCCCTTCCGGCTTTCCTTCGACCGCGAGACCGGCGATCTCTGGGTCGGAGACGTCGGCCAGGGCAACCGCGAGGAGGTCGACTTCCAACCGGCCGCGAGCTCCGGCGGCGAGAACTATGGCTGGCGTCCGATGGAGGGGAGCCTGTGCTTCAATCCGCCCACGGGCTGCAACCCCGGTGGGCTGACCCTGCCCATCTTCGAGTACGGCCACCTGCCGCTCGCCTGCTCGGGCTCGGTCACCGGTGGCGTGGTCTATCGCGGCAGCGCCATGCCCTCGCTGCGTGGAACCTACTTCTTCGCCGACTTTTGTTGGGGCCGCTCTTGGTCCTTCCGCTACGACGGCTCGACGCTGACCGAGTTCGTCGAACGTACGTCCGAACTCGCCCCGCGCGGTGGCCTGAGCATCGACAACCCGACCGCCATCGGCGAGGACGGGCTGGGCGAAATGTACATCACGGACTTCGACGGCGAGGTCTACAAGATCGTCAACAGCCTGCACGCGAACACGCGCAAGCCCTGAGCTTCTATCGCCTAGCCGCTTGTCAGCGACCCGTCAGCCAGGTCTTGAAGCGCTGCGTGCGCGTGCGGCTGCCGTAGGCGAAGACGAACTCCAGCCCCGCGCGCGCGAGCGGCGTCTTCGGACCGAAGCGGCCGATGGGTATGCCGTCACCTGCCTTGGCGCGGCGCAGGTCGCGGATGAACCAGCCGTCGTCGAGACGGCGCGCGAAGTCGCAGAGGACGGTGTCCTCCGAGTCGAGCAGGCGCGCGCGCGGGATGTCGAGAGTCTGCGTCCACACGCGCTGGATGGATTCTTCGACGACCTCGGATACCGGTCCGTCGTGCGGAGCGGCAAAGAAGCGCAGGTAGTCAAGGACGAAGGTGGCGAGATCTGCGCTCTGGTAGACGAGCACGGGCGCGTCGTGGCACACGAACCACACCGGGCCGAGCGTCTCCATCCCGGGGTGCAGCTCCAGCACCCAGAAATTGCCCGCGCCGTCGCCGATCAGCCTCATGACCGGCCCGAGCGGCCCTTCCCACGGGCACGGCCCGATGCTCGCGAGGTCGAGGCTCTCCTGCATCTCCATGTCGAGACCCGCGCTCACGCGCAGCAGCTCGGAGAGCTCGGGCGGCAGCGCGAAACCGAGTTCGCGCTCGATCTCGGCGATGCGTGCGGGCGAGGCCGGAGGCTGCAGGCGCACGACATCTTGCTCGCCGTCGATGGTGACCAGCTTGCGACCAGCCGTTCCCAACAGGACATCTTTCGTGCTCATGGCGCTTCATCGGAGAGCAATCGGTGCGGCCTGGAGCCGAGGTGCGCGACGGCGCGACGCACGCAGCGTAGGCTGGAACCATGTCGTGCATCCCTCTCGCGTCGAGCTTCCTGGTCCTGTTGGTCCTTTGCGGTGCTGCCGGAGCGAGCGCACCCTCGGGCGACGACTGGCCCTCCTTCCGCGGCCCGAGCGCGCGCGGGGTCGCCGAGGGCCACGCGCTGGTCGCGAGCTTCGACGTTGCGAAGGGCGAGAACGTCAGGTGGCGTACTCCGATCCCGGGCCTCGCGCACTCGGCGCCGGTCATTTCGGGGGCGCGCGTCTTCGTCAGCTCGGCGATCCGGAAGAGCGGCGCGGCTGAGCTCAAGGTCGGCCTGTACGGCGATCCGAACGCGGTCGAGGCCGAGGGCGAGCACGACTTCGTGGTGCTCGCGCTCGACAAGGCCACCGGCGCCGTGCAGTGGCAACAGACGGCCTGGAGCGGCACGCCGAAGCACGGGCGCCATCCGAAATCGAGCTACGCCGCCTCGACGCCCGCGACCGACGGCAAACACCTGGTCGTGAACTTCGGCAGCGAAGGGCTCTTCTGCTTCGACCTCGACGGCAAGGAGCTGTGGAAGCGCGACCTCGGCGACCTCGACGCCGGCCCCTACAACATGACCGACGTGCAGTGGGGTTACGCGAGTTCGCCCGTGATCCACGACGGCAAGGTGCTGGTCCAGTGCGACGTGCTCTCGCAGGGCTTCCTGGCGGCCTTCGACGTCGCGAGTGGCGCGGAGCTGTGGCGCACCAAGCGCGAAGACATCTCGACCTGGTCCACGCCGACCGTGGACGTACGCCCGGGCCGCGCGCAGGTGATCTGCAACGGCTTCAAGCACATCGGCGCCTACGAGCTGGCTACCGGCAAGGAGCTGTGGAAGCTGGTCGGCGGCGGCGACGCGCCCGTGCCGGCGCCGGTCGTGGTGGAGGACCTGGTGCTGATCACCAACGCGCACGGACGCCTCGCGCCGATCTACGCCATCTCGGCCGAGGCCGAGGGCCTGATCACGCCCGAGCACGAGGCCATGATCTGGTGCCACCTGAACCGCGGCAACTACATGCAGACGCCGCTCGTGTACGGCGAGGAGCTCTACTTGCTCAGCGACGCCGGCATCCTCGCGTGTCTCGACCTCGCCACGGGCGAGCAGCACTACCGCGAACGCCTCGGCGACGGCGCGACCGGCTTCACGGCCTCGATGGTGGCCGGCGACGGCAAGCTCTACGCCACCAGCGAGGAGGGCGGCGTGCACGTGCTCGCCGCCGGCACGAGCTTCGAACGCGTGGCAGAGGTCGAGCTCGGCGAGACCTGCATGGCGACGCCCGCGATCTCGGCCGGCGTGCTCTTCTGGCGCACGCGTTCGCAGCTCGTCGCGGTGGGGGAAAGGGCAGTCGAGGCGAAGTAGGGCGCGTCAGCCGAGCTTCACGGCCGTGCCGCTGGCCGTGACCATGAGCATGCCGTTGTGGGCGCCGAGCACCTCGTAGTCGAGGTCCACGGCCACGACCGCGTCGGCGCCGAGCTCCGCGGCCGTCTGGGCCAGCTCGTCGAGCGCGATCTTGCGCGCGTCGCCGAGGGTGCGCTCGTAGGAGCCCGAGCGGCCACCCACGATGTCGCGGATGCCCGCGAACAGGTCCTTGAAGATGTGCGCGCCGACGATGGCCTCGCCCGTGACGATGCCGAGGTAGCTGCGAACGGGGCGGCCTTCGATGCCGGGTGTGGTGGTCAGGATCATGGCTTTGGTTCTTGCCCTAGCGGCTGGGGGGAGCGCGCACCCTACTCCGCGTGTCGGCCCTGCCTTCAAGAGGAGTGCGAGCTTCTTCGCGGGTCGGCGCTTGCCGTTCGCGCGCGGAGGGAGAACGATGAGCGCCATGGCGAGCGCGCAGGTTCTGGGATCGACCTTGTTCGGCGCGTTCGTGCTCGTCGCCTGCGCGGTGCCGCGTCCCTATGGCGAGGGCGTCGGCTTGCACACGCTCTTCTCGGGCGGCTACCGCGCTGTCGCCCACGACGACTTCGAAGGTCACGCGGTCTACGGGCTCGAGCTCGTCACGCGTGAGCCCGAGAGCGGCTGGGGCTACGAGCTCGGCGCCTCCTACGGGACCGAGGACGCCGGCGGCGCGCGCGCGCACACCGCCGAGTTCGAGGAGTTCTCCTTCGGCCTGCGCCGCAGCTGGCAGCCCGAGGGCAGCTTGGTGAGGCCCTACCTTGCCTTCGGGGGCGCCCACGAGGTCATCGAACAGCGCCTGCACGCGCCGCGCGCGGAGTTCGACGAGCGCGGCGGGGCCGCCTACGTCCGCGGCGGCGTGCTGTGGGACCTCGGCCGCTACGCCTTCGACCGCGGCACCGAGGTCGTGGTCGGCGTGGACGTGCGCGGCCAAGCGGGCGACGACCAGGACTCCGTCCAGCTCGCGTTGGTGCTGGGCTTCGGGCGCTAGCGCTGCAGTCGCCGCCACCCAAGGGGGCACGGCGCGAATCGGCGCGCCGTGCCCCACCCTCGGGCTCCCTCCTCGGTTGTCCCCCAGCCCTCGGCCTGGCACCTCCTCGAACGACGAAGGGTCTCGGCCCCCGCCACGAACCAGCATTTTTTTTTCGGGCCCAGGCGAAGGCGTGGGCGCGCTGGGTTGCCATTGCTCTCTGCGTCGCCGCGGTCTTTCGCTCGCCTTCGTCGCGACCGCCTACTTGTTGCTGCCGTCCACGGGCCGGCGCT
>JABFRZ010000301.1 GCA_013140785.1 Planctomycetota bacterium
ATTCCGAACGGTTGGAGCTTGCCGTCGAAGCCTCTCGGCGACGTCAGGAGCTTCGCCTGGCCCGCATGTCGCTCACGCGGCGCATCGGCGAGCCGTCCGGTTCGGCGTCCTGGCAGCTCGATCCGTGGAAAGGACCGCCCGCGGTAACGACGGCGGAGTCGCCCTGGATCGAGACGGCCCTTCGCTCACGCCCGGAGGTTCTCGCGATCGAGTGGGAGCTCCGCGCACGCGGTGACGAGGTTGCTCTCGCGCGCTGGGGTGCGCTGGATGGCGCCTCCGTCGGGCTCGATGCGGAACGCGATGGAGACTGGTCCGTCGGCCCGGCGGTGTCCACCCCCCTGCCCATCTTCGACACCGGAGGGGCGAGGAAGAGGCGCGCAAGCGCGCTGGCGTCGGAAGCACAGCATCGTCTCGTCGAAGCGCAGCGTTCCGTGGTCGAGGAGGTCCGCACGTCACTGGCAGCGTTGAGCGGCTCGCAGCAGAACCTGGATCGCATCGTTCGCGAACTCGTTCCGCTCCAGGAACGCCGCAGGGCGGAGATCGACGAGGCCTACCGCCTCGGTCACGTCGACGTCACGGCACTCCTGTTCGCCGAACAGGCGCTACAGGAGACCCAGACCCTGCGCGTCGGCCTGGAGCGCGAGGTCTCCACGGCGCTCTTGCGGCTCGAACGATCCGTCGGCGGCCGTTCCGTCTTCGATTCCAACGTCTCCCGCAGTGGTGAGGGGTCCAACCCATGAGCAAGCAGCATCCTCCGTCTCTACTTCGGCCGGCGACTCTCCCGGCCTCGTTCATCGTCCTCGCGCTCTTCTTGGGAGCCGCCTCCAGCTCGTGTGGGGGCGGCGAGAGCGAGCACGACGAACACGCGCACGAGGAAGGTGCCGACGAGCACGGGCACGACGAACACGCCGAGGAACAAGAAGAGGGGAAGACGGACCCTCACCACATCGCAGAAGACCGGGTCCAGTGCGAGGACGACGTCTCTCTTCCGCAAGAGGCCCTCGCGCGCTACGGGATCGTGGTCGCGCCTGCGCAGGAACTCGCCCTCCGGCCGACGATCTCTGCGCCGGGCCACCTCGCCTTCCCACAAGGCGCCGTGGCACGTGTCGGATCGGCCGTCTCTGGCCGAGTCGTGGGGCTCAACGTGCGCTCGGGCGACAAGGTCTCGAAGGGTGACGAGCTCCTCGTCATCGAGAGCCCGGAACTCGGAGGCGCCCAGTGCGAATACCTCCAGAAGCGGACGATCGCAACGACGTCGGGTCCGACCCTGGAGCTCGCGCGGAACGCGCTCGAGCGAGCGAAGGAGCTCTACGATCGCGTACAGGGTATTGCCCTCTCCGACGTCCAGCGGCGGGAAGTCGAACTGCGCATCGTCGAACGTGACAGGGAAATCGCCCGTGCGGACGAGGCCGCTGGCTACAACCGCTTGCTCCTGCTCGGCATGAGCGAGCAGGCCATCCGCACCCTGGAGGAGACGGGCAAGGTCGAGCCACGCTTCGCGATCACGGCGCCACTCGACGGAAAGATCGTCGAGGTCTCCGTGACGCTCGGCGAGCTCGTTAGCCCAGACAAGGATCGCCTGCTGGTCGTAGGTGATCTCTCGACGCTGTGGGCGATCGCGGAGGTCAGCGAGACGCGCTTCTCCGAGGTGGCGCTGGGTGCTTCGGCGCGGGTCAAAGTGCCCGCGCTCGGACACTCGGGCTGCGAAGGCCGCGTCGCTGCGCTCGCGACCGTCCTCGAGGCCTCCACGCGCACGGCCGAGGTGCGAATCGAGGTGCCCAATCCGGACGAGACGATGCTCCCTGGGATGTTCATCCAGGTCGAGATCGAGTCCTCGCGCGGTGCGGAGGCCGCCGTCCTGGCGGTACCCGACGGAGCGGTCCTGACCATCGAGGGGCGACCCTCCGTGTTCGTGCCGGTCGAACCCGGAGGCGGTCTCTTCTGCAAGCACGAGATCGAGGTCGGCCCTCCGGTCGGATCCCACATTCCCGTCCTGTCCGGCCTCAGACCGGGTGAGACCGTGGTCGTCGCCGGGACGTTCCGCCTCAAGGCGGAGCACGGCAAGGCCTCCGCGCAGCACGAGCACTGATGAGCACGCGCAGCCGGAGAGCCGAGTTCCTGGTCCGCGGCATGGACTGCGCGGAGGAGATCGCCACGTTGCGTGGCGAACTCGCCGGACTCCCCGGAGTGCGGAATCTCGGCTTCGATCTCCTGAACCGCAAGATGACCGTAGAGGTCGACCCGCAGCCGGGGGCTGCCGAGGCGATCGTCTCGGCCGTCGCACGGACGGGCATGACGGCAGAGCCGTGGAGCGATCGAACCGAGGAGCGCAGCTCGTCGGACGAGGGACGACGACGTCGGTCCTGGACCACGGCTGCGAGCGGCCTACTCCTCGCACTCGGCTTCGCGGTGCACGCAGCCCAGGAAGGATTCGCTACTGCCTTGGGAGGCGAGGGCGCGCGGGCGCCGCTGCCTGCGCGCGGCGCATACCTCGGTGCAGTCGTGCTGGGCGCTTGGTTCATCGCTCCGAAGGCGTGGCATTCCCTGCGTCGCCTGCGGCCCGACATGAATCTCCTGATGTGCGTCGCCGTGCTCGGCGCGATCGGCATCGGCGAGCTCTTCGAAGCGGCGACGGTCGCTTTCCTCTTCGCGGTGTCGCTGGCGCTCGAAGCTTGGAGCATCGGACGAGCGCGCAAGGCTATCGGTGCCCTGATGGCGCTTTCGCCGACCAAAGCGCGCGTGGTCACGTCAGTCAACAACGAAGAGCTCGTCGAGGCGGCCACCGTGGAGGTTGGCACGGTCTTCATCGTCAAGCCCGGCGAGAAGTTCCCGCTCGATGGCCGGATCGTTCGCGGGAGAACGACCGTCAACCAAGCTCCGATCACTGGTGAATCGGCGCCGGTCGCCAAGGGGGAAGGAAGCGAGGTCTTCGCCGGCACGGTGAACGAAGAGGGCGCGGTGGAAGTCGAAACCATCAAGCCCTTCGCCGACAGCACCCTCTCGCAGATCGCGAAGATGGTGGGCGAAGCCCACGCGCGACGCTCACCGAGCGAGCAGTGGGTCGAGCGCTTTGCGCGCGTCTACACGCCAGTCGTGCTCGGCTGCGCCGTGCTCGTCGCGCTCTTGCCACCTCTCTTCGGGGGCGACTGGAGCAGGTGGTTCTACGAGGCTCTGGTGCTGCTCGTGATCGCTTGTCCATGTGCACTCGTGATCTCGACGCCGGTCAGCATCGTCGCTGCGCTGGTCGCGGCGGCGCGGCAGGGCGTCTTGGTCAAGGGAGGCGCGTACATGGAGATCCCTGCCAGGCTCTCCGCCATCGCCCTCGACAAAACCGGGACCTTGACCGAGGGTCGTCCGCGCGTGAAGGAGGTCGTGCCGCGCGCGGGGCACGACGAGCGCGAGCTGCTCTCGATCGCCTCGGCCGTCGAGGCGCGGTCGACCCATCCCATCGCCAGGGCGATCGTGGAACATGCCGCCGGGATGGGGATCCATCCCGCGCCTGCTAGCGACTTCCAGATGCTCGCAGGCAAGGGCGCACACGCCACGGTGGACGGCGTCGACCATTGGCTCGGGTCTCATCGGTACCTCGAGGAACGCGCCCAGGAGACGCCGGAG
>JABFRZ010000495.1 GCA_013140785.1 Planctomycetota bacterium
CGCCTCGCGGCGGGTCTGTCGAACAACGCGCTCGAGGTGTGGGAAGCCGGGAGCGGCGAGGTGCTCTTGCGCGCGCCCTACACCGCCGGCGTGTGGTGGGTGCGCTGGAGCCGAGACGGCGCCGATCTCTACGCCCTGCCCATGGACGACACCGTGCGCGTCTTGCGCGGCGGCTCAGGTGATTGAGGACGCGCGGACTGCACGGGAGACCGAGCTGATCATCGAGTTCGGGAAAACGCGCTGCCGGGAGCTCACTCGAGAGCCTTGAACTCGATTCCACCCCGGCTCCTTCGCGAGGAGCGAGGAGAGCGCCGCGAGTTCACATCTGCCGCGCCCAGTAGGCTCTTCGCGGTCGAAAACCTGCGATGCGACCAAGAACACTCCTGCCGCGGTCGTCTCAGGGGCGAAACCTCTCTCGCCAGACGCGGGACCAACCCCATGACCGACCAGCCGCTGCATTCCGTAGGCCCACTCCAGATCCAGAAGCCCTGTCCGAAGAGCTGGGCCGAGCTGACGGGGGACGGCAAGAAACGCTTCTGCTCCGAGTGCTCCTTGCATGTGCACAACGCCGAGCAGCTCACGCAAGGTGAAGCGCAGGCCCTTGTCTCGGGCGCGAGCTCGCGTGTGTGCATGCGCATCCAGTTCGACGAGAGCGGCGCGCCCATCTTTCGCGACACGAGGTCCTCCCAGGTTTCGAGCACGCGAGCGCCGCAGCGAGTGTCCGTGCGCCTGGCGCGTTGGGCGCTTTCCACGGTCGCAGGGGTGCTCGCTGCCTGCCATGGGAGCCTTTCCACCTCGGCGTCGGACGATCCCGCAGCCAATCCGAACGCCGGCCAGTCCCCGTCGAAGATGGGCAAGGTCTGTTCGACCGAGCTGCTGGGAGACGTTGCAATTCCGCCCCAGGGACCAGAGCTGATGGGCGTGGTGGCCATTCCAGGTCCAGCGCCTGCGCCGGAACCCGAGACCAAGCCCCCGCAGGCCGACGAATAGGTCGCGAGTTGGCAGGAGGATCCACATCCGTGCGATGACCGCGAAGAGTTCGCAGCTCCTCGGGCCGACCAGGTGAGAGCCTGTGCGAGGTTCGATAGGCTTCCCGCGGAGCCCTGCCATCGAACCTTGGATCGCCAGCTTCGTCGCGTTGCTCGTGACGATCGACCCGATCGGCACGGCGCCGATGTTCGCGGCACTGACCGCGGCGAGCTCGGCCAAGGAGCGGCGGCGCATCGCGTTGCGCGGCGTCTCGATCGCGGCCGGGATCCTGGTGGGCTTCGCGCTGGCGGGCGAGATCCTGCTGGGCGCGCTGGGGATCGAGCTGGCGGCCTTCCGCATCGCGGGCGGCGTGCTCTTGCTGCTGCTCTCGATCGACATGGTGATGGTGCGGCACTCGGGGCTGCGCACGACCACCGCGAGCGAGGAGGAGGAGAGCGGTCAGCGCGCCGACGTATCCGTGTTCCCGCTCGCGATCCCGCTCATCGCCGGGCCTGGGGCCATGACCTCGGTGGTGCTCTTGATGTCGGAGGCTGGCGGCGAGCTCACGCGCTCGGCCATCGTGCTGGGCGAGCTCGCGCTGGTGCTGCTCCTGACGCTGGGCTGCTTCCTCGGCGCGGGTCGGCTGCTGAAGGTGCTCGGCATCACCGGCGTGAACGTGGTGACGCGCGTCTCGGGCCTCTTGTTGGCCGCGTTGGCGGTGCAGTTCGTGGTGGACGGCGTGCGCACGGTGGTGCGCGCCGGGTGAGCTGGGCTACTTCGGCCCGTCCTGGAACTTCGAGCGCTCCTTGATGCGGTCCTTGTTGAGCGCGTAGGTCAGCGAGAGCTTGAACTCCTCGCGCAGGCGCGCGTAGAGCGCGGCGGCCTCGGCCTTCTGGCCCTTGCTCCACAGCCCGTCGGCGCGCGTCAGGATCTCGTTCGGGTCCTCGCCGCTGCTCTTGTTGCCGAGTCCGAGTCGGCTCGCGAGCTCGGCCTTGGCCGCTTTGGCGGCCATGTCCTTCAAGAGCTCGTCCACCTCGAGGCGTGGCTTCTTCACGCTGCCGCGCAGCGGGATCGAGAGTCGCTCGCCCTTCAGCGCGCCCAGGAAGCTCCAGCGCTCGACCAGCTTGTCCGTGATCGGCACGTTCCAGGCGAGGTCCAGGCTCTGATCGAGACCCAGCGAGCCGCTGAAGTTCGTCTCGGTGCCCGCCATCGTCCAGGTCCAGGGCCTGGCGTAGGTCACGCGGCCCGCCTGGATCGTGAACTCGATCGGACGCAGGTCGAGCGCGCGCGTCGTGTCCACGCCGAAGTCGGAGAGCAGCGCGAGCAGCGGCGAGCCGCGCAGCGAGGCCTCCGCCAGCTCCAGCCGCCCGCTGCCGTGCAGCGGCTCCTTGGGCAGCGCCTCCCAGCCGGCCGCGAGCGCCGCGAGCGTCAACGGACCGTCATAGGCGAGATCGAGGTCGAGGCCGATCAGACCGTCGAGCGAGCCGCGCGCGAGCTGCGCCGTGCCGAAGGCCGGGTGCAGCAGCGCGAGCAGCGGCGAGAGGCCGGGGTTCGCGCGCAGCTCCTTGGCCTTCACAGTCAGTCTCGAGCGCGGTTTCTCGCCGCGGCCGAGGTCGAGCGCGCCGTCGAGCTGCAGCGTCCCGCCATTGGCGGAGAGGTCGCCGCGCACGAGCAGCTTCTCGTCCTTCGACTCCAGCACCAGCGCGCCCCCGAGCTGGATCTCCGGCCGCTCGAAGCGCCCGAAGCCGAGGTCCATGCGCGCCGCCGTGCCGGCCAAGAGCGTCATGAGCTCGAAGTCGCGCGCGCGTCCGTCCAGCGTGAACGTCACGCGCTGCTCCTCGGCGCCCGAGAGCTTGCCCGGCAGGAACGGCGCCAGCACGACCCCGAGACGGTCGGGGAGATAGGCGAGCTCGCCCGCCAGGCCCACGAAGCGCACCTCGCCGTCACCTAGCGCGCGCAGGTTCTCGATCCGGCCCTGCGCGCCGCCGCGCGCGAGACCCGAGTCGAGCGTCAGCTTCGCGAGCTCCACGTCCAGCGTGGCGAGCGTCACGCCAGCCTCGCACTCGAGCACGATGACTGGTTCCTCGACTACGCTCGGCGCTTCGCCCTCGGCCGCGGGCGCGAGCTCGAGCCGGAAGCCCTCGAGCGCGCTGCGGCCCGTCACGCGGAAGGCGCCGCGGTCGCCCTCGAGCGCGAGCTTCGCCGTCAGGGCGCCCGTGGTGTGCCGTCCGGACTCGGGTGGTTCGAGGCCTAGGTCGGCGAGGATGCGCTCGAGCTGGCCGGCGAGCTCGAGCTGCATCGCGCCGCGCGCCTGCTCGGGCACGGCGAGCTGGTTGAGCGTGCCCGTCAGCGCGAGCGTGGCGGTCTCCGAGCCCAGCGCCGCGCGGCGCACGTGCAAGGAGCCGAGGTCCATGTCGTAGCCGAGGTCGAAGTCGAGGTCGAGCTGAGCGAGCTCGATCGGCGCGCGCTGCGGTCGTGCGAGGTCCACGCGCGCGGCGCCGAGACGGCCGCTGGCCTCGAGGCGCCGTGCCTGGGTCGAGAGCCGTACCTCGGCCGTCAGCGGGCTGCCGCCCACCGTCCAGCCGCCGAGATCGAGCACGCGCGCGAGCTCGCGGCCCAGGCGCTCGAGATCGGCCTCGAAC